>NZ_JBYQFK010000006.1:0-181906 GCF_057837305.1 Lysinibacillus sp. RU7
GTTAAGACACCGCCCTTTCACGGCGGTAACACGGGTTCGAATCCCGTACGGGTCATCTAAAGTATGTAGCGATTGCTACATACTTTTTTTGTTGAAATCCCGAAGTGAGGGTTAGCGATTATGCTAGTCCTTTTTTATTGGTTTTATAACAATGAGACTTATAACTGCAACTTAGAGTTGGTTTCCATTTCAAATTTATTTTAATGGAAGAAAAACAGCGGAGCCACTTCAGATTAACACCATGTTGGTCATGAAGGTATTGCCGCTGTCGCTTTGCTTTCGCGCAGATAAATTGTCGCAGGACGTGGCGGTCTTGATCTTCATTCCTTTATAAACTTAGTCCAGGGTCTCCTCTAGTATGCGCTAATCCTTCAGTTGCGCAGTAAAGGGAATAGATTGTTTCTGCATAAAAAGGTATGGCCTCCAGATACCTTCGTCGACATACGCATAAATTTAAAGAAAAGTATTTACTTTTCGCTGTAGCGTGTTAAGAACAGGAGATCCAAACAGGCTGCTCTTTAGTCCCTGTGTAGGCTGTGCCAAAGCGCGGAGGTACGATACCACTAAAAAATTACGCTTATCATCTACTGATATTTGTGTAATCAATGCATCTAATTGTATTGTTTGAGGCGAATCATCGTTGTTTAACGGCTCTTACTATAGTGTTTTTTATGGCATTTATTTTTAGGGTAGATAAAGCTCTACAATAGACAAAACTACGACAACTTCTAAAACCACATAAAAAACCCTCCACCGTACGTCCCGGTGGAGGGAATGAAAACATTGGTATATCAAGCTTCTTAATGGCAAAAGCCACATTGCCGTAGATATATAGAAAGTTTTAAACCACACTCCTCAAAGTGGGTGTCCGCATAAGTTTTCCTGTTTATCCCGAGGTCAAAGGAGCCCGGGCACGCCATTCCAACTTGGATATAAAACTCCCTGTTACAGTATAAAGGTTAAAACTTAATATTACACGTACAACGTAGCTTCGATTATTATTGTATGTTAAGTTTTTAAATTGTGCAAGTAAGAGCAAATACAGAATTTTGTCAAATGAAAGGGTGTACTTTCTATGTAGTAATTAGTGGGGAGAGTGTGTTTGTATGGAAGGATAAGTATACTTGAAAAAGTGGTAGAAAGCATTATAAAATCGGGTTTTTGACCATAAAAAAAGCCTTCCATTGCTTTTGGAAAACTTTGCTTATCGTTATTTACTTTTTAAAATTTCCTGAGTTAATGTTGTAATATCGATTTGTGTTTTTTCTGCCATAGCATCGCGTAAAATTTCATGGCGGAAATAATGCACGCTATTTGGTAAAGGCAAGTCGAGTAATTTGGATAGGGCGCTTTGATACATATAAACGAACTCTTTATCTGTATTGCCGCGTTTTAACTCAGCAAATGCTTCGTAAAATTGGTCGAGCTTATCCGCAAATTCAAGCAGGCGACCTTCGATTGTAGCATCTTTGCCTTCTTTCATTCGTTCAAAGAAAATAGTTTGAAAATTAGGTGGTATTTCTTCTAATATAAAATTTTCCATCATCTTCTCTTCTACGACTGCAAGCATTTCTTTTAACTCCGGACTTGCGTGTTTGACAGGCGTTTTAATGTCGCCAATAAATACTTCGGCAAAATCATGATTAATCGTTTTTTCATAAAGTGACTTCCAATTGATTTGGGCACCGAGTTGTTCTTCAAGTGTTGCAAAAAACATGGCGTATTGTGATACTTTCCAAGAATGGGCTGCTACGTTATGCTCCTCAAACTTGAAACGTCCTGGCGCGCGGATAATACGTTCTAAATCATTTAAGCTTGTAAAAAAAGTATGAATACCGATAAAAATCCCTCCTTTTAAATGTATCGTACTATATTAAATTCCCCTACGGAAAGAAATTTACACAGTTTAAGAAATTTTTTATCGTATATTTACAATAGAGCGCAATGTAAAGCATATGTTGTCAAAAGTAACAGCGGTAACGCTCCAATCACAACTAAGAAGGAGGTGTCTGGAAAGTGACACCTTCTTCATTTTTACACTTGTACGTCCATTATTTGCCCTTTGTAAGGGTGCTGAGCAGTTTGTTGAGTAGACATGTCATTTAACATTTCAATGGCACCAGCGGCTCCTTGATTCATCGCTTTGTCTAAAATCCCCATTTGAAGTGTTTGTTGAATTTGTGCGACTTGCGCAGACATAAATGAATTAATTTCCATTTTATCGCCTCCTTTGTTTATATATCGACCAACTATTTGTATGTTCCACCAAAGTGTTTCTAAATATCGCATTGTAGTGTGTTTTTTTCTTAACTTGGAAGAAGTTATATTTATCCGTATTTTACAAGCATATTTCTCGGATTTTTATCCCATGCTTAGAAAGGTACCTATCGACTTGAATTAGTCGAAACAATATTTTGTATGTGGAGATTTATCCCCACTTACTAAAATGATGAAGGAGGCTTTTTATGCATAAGTTTATGGTAGTAGGAACAATGGTATTTCTGATGGCAGGTTGTTCTTTATTTCAACAAGAGGAAGAAGAGGTAGTGACAGTGAACTCTTCAGAAACTGTAACCGCAACAGCAACTGCGAAAATGATGAACAGTAATGGGGAGGATGTAGGGGAAATTAAATTTACGCAAACACAATCAGGTGTTGAAATTTATACGAACCTAGTCAACTTACCACCTGGCAAGCATGCCATTCATATTCATGAAGTAGGAAAGTGTGAGGCGCCAAAGTTTGAATCAGCAGGCGGACATTTTAATCCAGAGCATAAAGAACACGGTACTCAAAATCCAAAAGGACCACATGCAGGGGATTTACCGAACATCGATATTGGACAGGATGGTACAGCGGAAGTGCGATTTGTGACGAGTGAATTAACATTAGAGGAAGGAAAAACGCATTCCTTATTCGATGAAGATGGAAGCTCTATTGTAATTCATGAAGGACCAGATGATTATAAAACAGACCCAGCTGGTAATTCTGGTGCCAGAATTGCTTGTGGGGTTATTCAATAAAAAAGCACGAGAATAATCAGTTGGAGAGGAAAAAACGCTCACTGATTCAAATTTCGCTTTCCTGTAAGAAGAGGCTGTTCTTTGTGACAGTCTCTTCACTTTTTAGTCATAAAGCAGAATTTTTATAATTTTGATGGAAATTCTTATTTTAATAATTTTATGCATAATATTCAATAATTATCTGTGTTCATTCTCGTTTTTTTTGTTAATTTTCCCTCTAAATATTCTATTCTATTTATTGTCTCTTTTCAGTATTATTTGACATTTGTGTGTCTTTCTATGTAAAATGAACTCGTATTTGATTTTAAGTGGGGGGAGAATACAAATGAAAAACAATAAGTTTCTATTGTTCATGATCTTAAGCGTATTTGCACTAATTTTAGCTGCATGCGGTTCAGGTGATGAGGAAAAAGAGTCAACGGGTGGTAGCGATGAAAGCGCTAACAATGAATCAACAGATTATGGTGTAGATTATTTAAGTATTTTAACTGGTGGTACGCAAGGTACATATTATCCACTAGGTGGTAATTTCGCGGAGTTAATTTCTAACGAAACAGGTATCAAAACAACAGCTGAGGTTTCTCAAGCATCAGCTGCTAATATGACAGCATTACAAAATGGTGAAGGTGAAATCGCGTTCGTACAAACGGATATCGCTTACTATGCAACAGAAGGTACTGAAATGTTCGACGGGAAACCGATCGACACAGTTTCTGCTTTAGGTGCGTTATATCCAGAAACAGTACAACTTGTAACATTAGCTGACTCTGGTATTAAATCATACGAAGACTTAAAAGGGAAAAAAGTTTCTGTAGGTGCACCAGGTTCTGGTACTTACGCAAACGCTGAGCAATTACTTGAAATCCATGGTTTAACAATGGATGATATCCAAGCGCAAAACTTAGACTTCGGTGAATCAACAGATGGTATTTCATCAGGTCAAATCGATGCAGCGTTTATTACAGCTGGTTACCCAACTGGTGCTGTTGAAGCATTAAATGCTACAAAGAACGTATATATCGTTCCAGTAACTGCTGAAAAAACAGACGAGTTAATTGCTAAATATCCATACTATGCTGTAGATACAATCCCAGCTGGCACTTATGGTCTTGCAGAAGATACATCGGCTGTATCTGTACTTGCGATGTTAGCTGTTAAGAAAGATCTTTCAGAGGATTTAGTATATGCAATGACAAAAGCAATCTATGATAATACAGATAAAATTTCTCATGCTAAAGGTGCTTTAATCAAGGCTGAAACTGGTTTAACAGGTATTGGCATTGAAATACATCCAGGTGCTCAAAAGTACTTTGATGAAGTAAATAAATAATTTCGTAAAGGTTGTTCTAGAGGCAACTGCTTCTAGAGTACCTTTATACATATGATGTAGGGGCGAGAAAGTAATGACTCGTCGAATAAGGGCTTGTCTCGGTTCATGAGGCAACCCTTTTCCTATGGGAAGGTTGAGAATTCGTGAAAAAAGCATGGTGGGGATGTCTAACAATAGCTACGGCTATCGTTTTTTTATTTATACCGATATTTCCAGTATTTAGTTTTACTGAAACGCGAACTGAAAAACCGAAGATGTATTATTTAAAGTATGAGGAAGACCCTCATTTTCAAATTATTTTCACTCATTCAATCCATTTAACAGATGTAGTGGAAACCTATGAAGCGTTGCCTACATATGAGATTCGACTGCATTCGATGCGCTATTCAGATGTAGCAATTGGTATGCCAGGGTATGCGGAAGAAGGTCAAACACTAATTTATGAGGATGGAATATACACGCTGTATTATGATGATGCTGTTTTACCCAATTTCACCTTATACATTGGTGATGTTGACTATACTTTGCGTTTCAACTATAGGGGAAAAACATATAATTTAAAAGAAAACTTAACAAGAGGGAAATCGTATTTATTTGAAATAAAGAACGTATCCATCTATGACAAAATGAAAGGGGTCGAGTTATATGACGGATAACAAAGGTGTAAAAGATGAGCAATTTGAGCAGTTATCAGAAGCCGATCAGCAGGCGCTTCTTGAAAAGTATGATGCAGAATCAAATACACGTAAAATAGGCGGTATGTTCCGTTGGGTGATTTACTTTGGTTTACTAGCATTCTCGCTATTCCAATTATATACTGCTATTTTTGGTGTATTCCCTGCACAAATTCAGCGAACGGTTCACTTAGGGTTTGGTTTAACATTTATTTTCTTACTATTTCCAGCTCGTCGGAAGGGACGTAAGGATAAAATACCGTTTTACGATTTCATTTTAGCTATCTTATCAATTGTGGTCGGTTCTTACTGGACGTTGAATTATGAGCGTCTTGTTAAATCTATCGGTCAATTAGAAACAATGGATTTTTATATTGGGCTATTGGCGATAGTGCTTGTTTTGGAGGCGGCTCGTCGGGCAGTCGGGTTACCGATTACGATTATTGCCACGCTATTTTTAGCTTACGCCTATTTTGGGCAGCATATGCCGGCTTTCTTGGCACATCGCGGTCAAACTTTAGAAAGTTTATCGAACTTAATGTTCTTCTCAACAGATGGGATTTTAGGTACACCAATTAGTGTATCCGCTACATTTATTTTTGTATTCTTACTGTTTGGTGCTTTCCTTGTGAAAACCGGTGTAGGACAATACTTTAACGATTTAGCGGTTGCCTTAGCAGGTAAATTGACAGGTGGTCCGGCAAAGGTAGCAATTTTCTCGTCTGCACTACAAGGGACTATTTCTGGTTCTTCAGTAGCGAACGTTGTTACATCGGGTTCGTATACAATTCCGATGATGAAAAAACTGGGCTATAAAAAGGAATTTGCGGGTGCAGTAGAGGCGGCTGCGTCAACAGGTGGTCAGTTAATGCCACCAATCATGGGGGCAGCGGCCTTCCTAATGGTTGAGTTTATCGGTCGTGGGATTACGTATTGGGAAATCGCGAAAGCAGCAGCGATTCCGGCCTTGTTATACTTTACGGGTATTTGGATTATGACACACTTTGAAGCGAAGCGTTTAGGGCTACGTGGACTAAGTGATGAAGAGATGCCAGATCGTACGACAGTGTTTAAAAAGATTTATTTATTAACACCGATTATTTTAATTATCGTATTGATGTTAACGGGTGTTCCTGTTATGCATGCAGCGCTTTATGGAGTGCTAGCTTGTATTTTAGTAGGGATGTTCAATAAAGAAACGCGCCTTGGTTTCCGCGATATTTTAGATGCTTTAGTAGACGGGGCTCGTACAGCGTTAGGGGTTGTGGCAGCAACATCTGCAGCAGGTATTATTGTCGGCGTTGTTGTTAAAACGGGTCTTGGCTTAAGTTTAGCAACAAGTCTTGTAAACTTAGCAGGCGGTAGTATTTTATTCACATTATTCTTAGTCATGATTGCTTCACTTGTATTAGGGATGGGTGCACCAACAACAGCCAACTACGTTATTACGTCCACAATTGCAGCACCAGCTATTCTGCAATTATTAGCACCGAATACACCGAGTGATTTAATTCCATTAGTAACAGTGATGTCTGCGCACTTCTTCGTATTCTACTTTGGGATTATTGCAGATATTACGCCACCAGTTGCACTTGCAGCCTTTGCAGCATCGGGTATTTCTGGTGGTGACCCAATTAAAACAGGGGTTAACTCAGCGAAACTGGCCATTGCCGCATTCATTATTCCGTATATGATTGTGTTGCAACCGGCATTATTAATGGTAGATGTAACAATTTTACAAATTTTATGGGTAACATTCTCCGCGATTATCGGTATGATTGCGATTGGTGCTGGAATTATTGGTCATTGGTACCGTAAATTAATGTGGTTTGAGCGCATTATTTTAATTGGTGCTGGTTTAGCAATGATTTACCCAGAATCGATTTCAGATATGGTTGGATTAATTGTATTTGCGATTATGTTTGTTATTCAGTTCATTGGCAATAAAAAAGGAAACGGCCCAAAACCGATAGCTTCCTAATAATAGAAAGTCAGTCTATGCATTTGCGTAGGCTGGCTTTTTTCGTTACATTAGGGTGGAGGAGGGATGGACGTGCATTTGATTATTGCCTGTAGTAAACAATTGCCAATTCGTTACTATCCGAGCGATGGTGTCTGGATACGCAGAGGAAGTCACTTTTACGATCGGACGCTCCCGTTTTTTGTAGAAGTAGAAGTGCAACAAAATATTCACCGCGTACAAGAATATATTGTAGAAATTGAACAACAATATAAAAAAGTAGAGCTTGAAATCATTACACGAAACGGATTGTATTATGAACAACTTTGTACGGCTTTTCCTCATGCGAAGATTACGGAGAATCGACTATATATTGTAAAATAATATCATAAAGAGATAGGTTTTATACTTATTATGCATAAGTGATATCAGTTGGTTGTCAGTAGTAAAAATCTTGTGTATATTTAAGTTATTAAATAATTCTGATTAAGGAGTGAAGCGAATGAAAGACCTTTTAATGTCACATTTGGAGACATATGTGTTGGAGAAGGAAGAAGTAGACATGCGAGCAATAACTCCAGAAGAATTAGAGCCAAAAATCTTACATCTTGAATCGCCACCACAATATCCAGAAGGCTTCTTCTCGAGTCTATAAGAGTCGGTACATACCGGCTTTTTTTAGTGGACTAAATAAGTTGAACAGATGTTTTTATGGAAATTACCTTCAATGTATAGAAAGTATACATGCTCAAGAAAATCCACATAATACAAAATATGAACTCGCGCTCTAATAGCGTGAGTTTTTTATTTATTTTGTCTAGGCAAGTTGCGGTTAATACGGAAAATTTGTAAAGTATACTATAATGAAGATAGAATTTCGAATTCGAGGTGCAATATAGATGAAGCAAGCAGCAAAAATAGAACAGTTACCCATATGGTTTGAGCATTTCCATACCCATCCTGAGGTGAGTTGGAAAGAGTTTAATACAACAAAGAAAATTGCTTCGATTTTAGATGAACTGAATGTACCGTATTGTACATTTCCAGATGTGACAGGGCTTATTGCAGAGATTGGTGAGGGAGAGGAAGTAATTGCTGTACGTGCCGACATAGACGCACTATGGCAAGAAGTAGACGGCGTCATGCAGGCGAATCACTCTTGTGGACATGATGCCAATATGACAATGGTGTTAGGGGCGTTAGTGCACCTAAAAGAAATGCCGTTAAAGAAACGCATCCGCTTTATTTTTCAGCCGGCAGAGGAGACAGGTGGCGGCGCGCTTGCGATGATTAAACGGGATGTATTAAAAGACGTTACCTATTTATATGGCATTCATTTGCGTCCCATTGAAGAGTTACCATTTGGCAAGGTAGCACCTGCTATTCATCACGGAGCAGCGGTGTTTTTAGAAGGGAGCATTCAGGGAATCGATGCACATGGGGCTCGTCCACATCAAGGGAAAAATGCGATTGATGTATTAATGGCGATACAACAAATGCTATCAACATTGCATATGGACCCATTCGAAGCGTGCTCAGCGAAGCTCACAAAGATGGTGGCGGATGGTGGTAGTATTAATATCATTCCTGGCAAGGCAACCTTCTCGATGGACGTTCGCGCACAGAAAAATAGTGTAATTTTTGACTTGCAAAGTCGTATTGAAAAAGGATTTCACCATATTTCACAAATGTTTGATGTCGAGATTAAGTGGGAATGGCTTGATTTAACACCAGGCGCGGAAGTATGTGAGGACGCAGCGCGGATTGCAGAGTTATCGATAATTGAGGCTCTTGGGAAGGACTGTTTAGCGCCGGCTGTTGTGACACCGGGTAGCGATGATTTCCATTTTTATACGATCAATAAACCGGAGCTAAAGGCAGCGATGATTGGGATTGGTGCCGATTTAGCCCCAGGGTTACATCATCCACAAATGACCTTCAAACGTGATGCCTTACAAATTGGTGCGGATGTATTAACAACAACATTAAAAAATGCAGCTAGAGGAAGAGAATAATGAACATTAAACAACTAGAGATTTTTGCAATTGATTTACCTTTAATTGAGCCATTCATCGTGAGCTATGATACGTATCCATCGATGCCATCCATTATCGTAAAATTAACGACTGAATGCGGGCTTGTTGGTTGGGGCGAGGCAGTACCTGACGATCATGTAACAGGTGAGACGTTCGAAGGGACATATGCTGTGTTAAAACATCGTTTAGCCCCTCAATTAATCGGTAAAAATCCGATGAATTTTGAACGTATTCATGAGCTGATGGATAGTTTAGTGAAAAATGCCCCAGCTGCCAAGGCGGCTATTGATATTGCATGCTTTGATGTAACAGGGAAAAAGCTCGGTGTACCTGTGTATCAGTTAATTGGTGGACGCTATCATGAAAAATTCCCGATTACACATGTATTAAGTATCGGAGAACCAGAGAAGATGGCGATGCAAGCAGCCCAGAAGGTAGCGGAAGGCTATCGTTCCTTTAAGATGAAGGTAGGGCGTGATGTGGCAAGTGATGTGGCACGTATTAAAGCAGTTCGTGAACGTGTTGGCGAAACGATTGCAATTCGTGTCGATGTAAACCAAGGATGGCGAAATAGTGGGAATACATTACAGGCACTTACTCAGTTAGAGGAAGTAGGACTGGATTGGTTAGAGCAGCCAGTTATAGCGGATGATATTGATGCAATGGTTGAAATCAAATCGAAAACAGCGGTTCCTGTGATGATTGATGAAGGAATTTGCAATTTCCGTGATATGCGCGAAATTATTGCAAAACGTGCGGCAGATAAAGTGAATATTAAGCTGATGAAATGTGGCGGTATTTACCGTGCCAATCAATTAGCGGCCATGGCTGAAATGGCAGGAATGGAATGCCAAATTGGTTCTATGCTAGAATCCTCCATTGGCTCCTCAGCAGGCTTCCATGTCGCATTTTCTAAAAAGGTGATGACAAGTGTAGAATTAACAGGTCCGCTGAAATTTTCGAAAGACATAGGAAATTTAAGAGCAAGTTACAACATTCCGTATATCGAGCTTGGTACGGGTGTCGGACTCGGTGTAGACATCGATGAAAGCATGTTAGCAGAGTTAACACAATATTCGGATGTGATTCGATGAACTTGACGTATAGATTGCTAAATGAGAGCGATTTAGTTGCTATTCAAGCGGTACAAGCCGAGGTTTGTGCGGCGCTAGATGATCAAGCTATTTTACAACCGCTCAGTGTAGCGGAATTGCTTAATATTTTACGTGGCAATGGTGTGATGTTAGGCGTATTTTCTTCCAATCGACTAGTCGCATTTCGTGCATTACTAAAACCAGCAGTAGATGAGGACGAGCATCTCGGCGCGGATGTCGGGGCGACGGACTTTACCCGTGTATTGTATCAGGAAATTTCAAATGTGCATCCCCATGTTCGAGGACAAGGCTTACAAAAGCTAATGGCTGGTTGGATTATGGACAAGGTGGATACAGCCAATTTTGATTGGATTTGTGCGACCGTGATGCCATACAATATTGCTAGTTTAAAGGATAAATTTGCGCAAGGCATGTACGTGTATGCTTTAAAATTAAAGTATGGCGGCAAGCTGCGTTATGTGTTCGGCAAAAATTTATGTGATGAACGTGTTTTTGGCGAAGAAATGGTACAAGTCTCTATGCGCGATACAGAAACACAACAACAGTTACTGGTGAATGGCTTTGTTGGCGTTTCAATGGAGGCGCTTGAAGGCGATTGGTTTGTAACGTATCGAAAATAAATGAAAACGGCTCCCATGCATGGAGAGCCGTTTTTATTTTGGGTGTTAAAGAGCTTAGATTTTATTTAATCGGGCAGAATCCACAAGCCATTAAGCCAGGAATGTCTTTCGAGAAACAGCAGCTTTTACGAACAGGTACATTAATAAGCTGTGAAGGGTTGCCGCCACCTGTGTATTCTTTAAAGATCGATTTCGTAGCAAACGTACGCCAAACTTGATCGTCTTCTAGTATTTCTAAATCTTCTAATGCTCTTTCTGCTAAAGCAGGGTTTTCTAGTAAGGTATGGTAATGCCATAACATATAGCCAAAAATATTTTCCCATAATGTCAGCGGAGAAATCGTTGTTGTTTTTCGTAATTGCTGAATAATTTCAAAGCATTGCTTGTATAAAATATTGGAAATGACACGCTCACGCTCATCATCGTCTACATAACGAAAATCATTCGCTGTAATAAACGTACCGAGTGTGCGTATGCCGTATTCCTCTACAACAGCAAAGCGAATATCCTTTAGATTACCATCCCATACTTCGTCATACGCTGCCAGCATATAAAATTGCATCGCGACAAACATCCCGTAACGACGACTAAAATGGGAGATGGCTGCCGCTTCTGTGGGCGCATTTGTAATGCCCATCATTAAATTACGGAAGTCTGTTAAATAAAAATCCTTTTGAATATTCGCCAGTGTAAAGAGTGGACGTGTTGGCTCCTCTGTATAAATACTATAAGAGTTTAATTGACGAACTTGGTCGTAAGAAAGTGCAGGCATAAAATCACCTTTCCACAAAGTTTTATCTATAGTGTACCATTTCACACTATACAAAATGTAAAAAATATTTTAAAATGAATAAAACTTATAAGAGAGGTTGGTTTTTGGCGTGAAGGAGAAACCATTATCGATTCCTCGACCTTTAGTGCGGACAAATCAATGGACTATTTTTTTATCCGTTGTGCTGACGTGGGTGACGGGGCAGTACATTATTTTGCTCATTCCACTCATTTCAAATGTACTAGGTTTTACTATAGGGTTTAATCCTATTATGAGAGTAGCAAAGCTGTTCTTACGGAAAAATCTGAAAGAGTATATTCCAGAAGATGCAGGACAGCAACGTTTTAATTCGAGCATCGCCAGCATTTGTTTAGCAGGTGGATTGATAGGCTTTGGAGTAGGCTGGGAAGTAGTGGGCTATGCATTTACGATAATGGTGGCAGTTGCCTCGTTCATTGCTATTTTAGGGTTCTGCATTGGTTGCTTTATTCATTTCCAATGGAATCAATATAAGTATCGTCGCCGTTAAAATAGCTTCTAAAAAGAAAATGAAAAAAGTTAACATGAATAGGTTGACTTCCTAATTGAAAACGATTATCATTACCATATAAGCAATATCACTTACAAAACAGTGTAAGTGAGCTTGAACTTTAGCTACTTTTCTCCAGGAGTGTGCTAGTTCATTATAGCGTTCTAAACCCCCCTCATTTTTAGAACGTGCCAAACCGTGTGGCAGTTGCCGCAAAGATATTGTTTTTCACCCTTTATTTTTCTTCAAACTTTCTCTTATACATAAGAGAGCAATGTTTTACCCATACCCTTCGACAAGGTATGGGCTCTTTTTTTTATGAGCTACTTTCTTCATTTACTGTTATATTGGCTAGCTGCACTTTCTTTGCAACGAGCATTGTATGGTAGCTGTGTAGTAGCATACCGACGATAATAATACCGACCCCAGTGAGTGCAACGGAAGAAGGGAGTGCTACATGTAATAACACCATTTCTCCAGCCATGACAAATAATACTTCGGTTGATTGGGTTGCTTCGACGGCAGCGAGTTTTCCTTGATCATGGCGTGCGCGGTCTGTCGCAATAAAGAATAGAGTAGTAGCGATGACGCCTGAACTCAATGCGACTAGTAAACTTTGAAATGCTTGTGAGCTAGAAGGGGGGCCAACTGTGATAAGTGCCCAAATCGCCATGACAATCCAAGCCGGCATCGATGCAATCGTCATACCGAGTACACGCTGAAATGTATCAAGACGACCGCCACATACGTCCATCATTTTGCGATTGCCGAGTGGATAAGCAAATGCCGCTACAACAACAGGGAGTACGCCAAATAGCACCGTTTGGAAGGAAGTACTGTTAGCTTGTGGAATTTGAATGAGTAAAATTCCGATTAAAATAACACCTGAAATGAGAAGCGAGATGCGCGGTATTTTGTGGCGAATGCCGTGATCTGTTAAAAATAGCGGTGCAAGTAATACACCTACAACAATCGTTAATTGCCATGTGCCCGATACAAGCCAACCTGGACCGAAAGCGGCTGCGAATGTAAGTGGCGCGTAAAATAAAACAAACCCAACAAAGCTCCAAATCAGCCAAGCGCTAGGAGCACTTTTGACTTCTGTACGTAATGGTTGAAACCCACCCCGTATGGCAACAATCACAATTAAAAAGGGTAACATGAAAAAGTAACGAAGAGAGGCACTCCATAGCCAACTACCGCCTTCTAATTCCATGGCGTGATTGAAGATAAATGTAAAGCCAAAAAAGAAAGCAGCAAGTATGCCAATCATAATTTCCTTCATAAAGATGATCACCTTCTCCCTGAAAATTCAGTTAACTTAAGGTAGAAAGAAAAGCGAAGTGATGAACACTTCGCTTAAGAAAGTATTATATACCTTTTAGATGGAAATTCAATCTATTTTTGTTCGAAAAGTTGAATAATTTCTAAAATCACCTGTGTCGCTTTTTCCATTGTTTCAGCAGATACATATTCAAATTTACCGTGCATATTTTCGCCGCCCGCAAAAATATTGGGTGTTGGTAAGCCCATAAATGATAATTGAGAGCCATCTGTACCGCCACGAATGGGTTCGATAATCGGTGTAATACCGAGCTTATGCATCGCTTCTTTCGCGATATCAACGATTTCCATTACTGCTTCAATTTTTTCACCCATATTGTAGTATTGGTCTTCGATTTCTACCTGAATAACATGTTCACCATATTCAGCCTTTATTAACTTTTCCACTTCTAACATATGTGCTTTTTTGGCTTCGAATTTTTCACGATCATGGTCGCGAATAATATAGCTCATCTCCGCTTTTTCGATACGTCCCGTAAAGCTCATTAAATGAATAAAGCCTTCGTAGCCTTCTGTTTTTTCAGGTACTTCATCGACGGGCATATGGTTTTGGAACTTGATGGCCATTGTTGTCGCATTCACCATTTTATTTTTAGCTGAACCAGGGTGAACACTTGTGCCGTAAGTTGTGACTTTAACGCCGGCTGCATTGAAGCTTTCGTATTGTAATTCACCCAGTGGGCCACCATCCATTGTGTAAGCAAAGTCGGCATTAAATGCGTCGACGTCAAATTTATGTGGGCCACGACCAATTTCTTCATCTGGTGTAAAGGCGACACGAATTTTGCCGTGTTTTACTTCAGGGTGCGCTACTAAATATTCCATGGCTGTTATAATTTCCGCGATGCCGGCTTTATCATCTGCACCAAGCAGTGTTGTACCATCTGTTGTAATTAATGTTTGCCCCACATAGTTTTTAAGGTTGGGGAAGTACGCTACCGACATCGTGACCTCATCATTTAACGGAATATCTTGACCGTCATAATTGTCGATACGCTGTGGATTCACATTAGTACCTGTGAAGTCTGTTGTTGTATCCACGTGGGCTAAAAATCCAATAGTCGGTACGTCTTTGTCTGTATTTGCTGGCAATGTCGCAAACAGGTAGCCATTTTCATCTAATGTGATGTCTGTTAGCCCGATGTCAGCCAGTTCATCTTTTAATACATGCAATAAATCAAATTGCTTTTGCGTAGAAGGTGTAGAGTTACTTGTAAAGTCCGATTGTGTATCAATTTTTGCGTAGCGAATGAAGCGTTCAATAAGTTTTTCTTTCATGGATTGTACCTCCTAAAATAAATGGTATAGTTAGTGTATCACTTTATTTCGATTTTCGGAATATTGTGCAATGCTTAATGCGATGAAAATTTGTGCACCGTAGTATGTGAACATAATGAGTTCATGCGAGAACGGTACAGCGACAATGAATTTATTAATCGCCAAGATCGAGTCAGAAGCAATAAACAGCAGGGCACCAATGATGGCAAAAGTAGAACCTGTACGAAATGATGTCCAGCCCATCGTTAAAATGACGATAATATAAGCGAATACCGCCATCGTGAGCACGATTTCGCCCTTTTGGAAGAGTGTGCTACACATCCAAATCGCCATTGCCGTACCGCATAGGAACAGTCCTGTTTTTACAGCTGTTGGTACCCGTTTTTTGCCACTAGAAAAGGCAGCGATATAAAAAATATGTCCAATTAAAAAGCTAATTAGTCCAACGATAAACCACTGTAATGTATAGTCACCAATGGCACAAAAAATTAACCCGATACCAATGAGCGTATAATATGTTCCCTCGGCATGGCGTGTGAGCAATGCAAAGATAATAATTAATACCATTGGAATTAATTTAAACACCATTTTGAAATCGCTCGGGATTGTATCAAATAAAAATACATAATAAAAGCCAAAAACAACTGCGGCTATCAGTAGAAACGTTCTCATGTGAAAACCTCCTTTAAACATAGATTGTTATTATGATAGTAAAAAATATGAAACTTTTTTATTGATTAGACCGTAATAGAGACAGGAAGAAAGGGTGATTCAGATGGGACAACTAGTCATTATTTCCGTGATTTTCTCGATTTTGATTACGATTTTACTCGTACCGTTGACGCGAAAAATACCAAAATCGGAGCTTACATCCAAACAGCAAGGGATGTTGGCCATTGCCGTATTTACACTTAGTTTTATTTCGACATTTTTCATGGTTTATGTATCTAAAATTGACTTACAGTGGACGATTTTCTTATATGTATTACCAGCTGTTGCATTAGGTGGGGCGATTTTCTCGGTAGGGCTAGAACAAAAATTGAAGTCTGTCATCGTGTTTTTTAGCATCGTGGCGGTGGTGTATTTCTTAAGTGCACCGCTGTTTAATGCAGAGGATAAATACAATTCTGCTGAAATGATGGAGGATGTGGAAATTAAACCGTTTGATGAGACAAAGAAGCCTGCCAGTGTACCACCGCCATTTGTGGAAAATAAAATGAAAAAAGCATTTGGGCAAGTGCCAAATACCAGCTTTTACGAGTTAGGGAATTTACAAATTCAACAGGTAAACGGGGAGTATGTCTATATTGCGCCAGTCGAGTTTTCGGGGTTCTTTAAATGGTTCAATGGCAAAACGACACCGGGTTATTTTACGATGAGTGCAACAGATTCGAGTGAAAATCCGAAATTCATTGAGCATGAAATGACGTATGTACCGTCTGCTTATTTAAATAAAAATTTAGAGCGTCATATGCGCCTATCCTACCCCACATTGATTTTCTACGGGGAGCCACAGCTTGAAGTGGATGATGAAGGCAAGCCTTATTATATCCGTTCATACGGCGAATTTATTTCTGCGCGGAATGGCTTTGATGTAAAAGGGGTTGTCATGGTCGATGCGGCAACAGGTGATATGGAAAAAATCGCATTAGCAGATGTACCAGCCTTTATCGATGGGGCGATTTCACCTGAAACAGTAAGCTTACAAAATAGCTACTATGGAAATTATGTGCACGGTTACTGGAATAGTGTTTTTGGTAAAAAAGACGTGAAGTTACCGTCAGATGAAGGAACGGAAGCCAATGTATCACCCATCTTTAGCGAGGAGGGTGTGATGTATTACTTTACCGATTTTACAAGTCCGAAAGAGGGTGTCGATTCGATGCTTGGGTATTCATTGACGAATGCACGAACAGGGGAAGCGACGTACTATACAGGAAATCTGAAGGAATCGTATATGGATTCACAAGGCGCTTTAGAGATTATTGAGAAAAAATTTATTGAAAAAGAGTGGCAAGGTGAAATGCCGATTTTATATAATTTTTACGGTGAGGCGAGTTGGTTATCCGCTGTCCTTGATTCGAATGGTTTCCTCCAAAACTACTTCATCGTGTCAGCCGCAAATCCTGAAATTTCAGCATATGCGGCTACACCAAATGAAGCATTAAAGCTGTATAAAGCAGCATTATCACGCGGTGGTAGTACGGTCGATGGCTCGTCTAATGCAGAAGAGGCGACGAAAACAGGGCAAGTGAGCCGTGTGTATAAAGAGCGAGTAGGGGATTTTACACTGGTGACATTCTTATTGACAACAGGTGAAAACTTCGTTGTCAGCACAGAAGCAGTGCCATTTGCGATTTATATCGAGCCAGGTGATACAGTGAAAATGGTCTACTATGCAACAGGTGAGCAATTCTTACCTGTAAAAACAATGATGATTGATGATTTACCGGGACAATAAAACAAAAAGGCGTGGGGAAATTTCCCGCGCCTTTCTATTTCATTTATATAATTATTGCTCATTTTGCATTTCGATATAGGCATACATTTGTGCTTGGCGCTTGCTGACCATCTCATCCGAATACGGTTTGTATTCGTGGAACAGTTGCTGCATGTTTGAAAAAATTTGACGCTCATTTATAAATGAAGACGAGGACTCTTGTTGGAAAATGTATTCTAAATGAATGAGCTGAATGAGTGCGACTTCAGGGCTTTGGAAATTATAGGAAAACTTAATATTCCATAGTGATGTATACGAAATATACTGTTCAGCATAACTCGTTGCGTGTATATATTGGTTTAGGCTAATCTGTTTAGCGATGATTTTATGTAATCGTGCAAGCTCTGTATTAATTTCTACCATCACTTTCAGTAAGGATCTTGCGCCTTGTGGTGAGCGGGTTTTAGATGACATCCAAACCATGAGTATTCCCTCACTTTCTATAGTTACTATTGTAGCAAAGTGGAGATAGGGAACAATGGACAAAAGAATGAGGTTTTCGCTATCAATAATCGAAAACTAAATTTCTTGCCCTTGCTAAAGTCATATCATTCTTTCGTATTGGCAGACAATTGTTCAATAATATAATGTAACATTGCTTGTCGACGACGTTCAATATGATCTTCTTTAAATGGTTTTAACGCTAAAAAAGCTTCTTCTTGCTCTTTTAAGACCGTACGTTCATGTGCAAACTTTTCTACAGGCTCTTGTTCAAAAATGTAGTGTAGGTGGAAGATTTGCAGTAAAGCGACTTCAGGGCTCTCCAAATTAACAACAAACTTTAGATTCCATACAGATGTATGAGAAATGTATTGATGAATATATTCGGTTGCGAATTTGTATTGTTCTAAATCAATCTGTGGCATAATCGCTTGATGCACTTTTGACAGTGCGATATTAATATCTGCAATACATAAATAGTATTTACGTACACCACGTAAATGCTGCTTCTCCAAAGATTGGGCAGCATGTTTATTTGTATACATAAGAAAAGTCCTTTCTACTTAAAAAGTAACGTATTACCATTTTATCAAAAAAACTAATAGAAATGAACTGCGAAAAAAAACAGAGTTCACGGGACTTCTGTCTCTGTTCACTCTGCGGATGTTTATATTATTGCCATGTAAAACCTTTAGCTGCTAAAAAATCTTTCATGTGCGGACGTTTTTGATCGATTAAGAAGTCCGCCATTTGTTTCGTCCAGTTCGCCATTTTTTGATTAGATGAGCGAGAAGCGTAGTAAGCTTCCATTGTCGCATCGTACTCATCTAGTAATGTATCGTATTGTGCTGTGTTATAGCGATTTTCGTGAAGCACAGCAGCGACTGGTAAACGTGGTTTTGTTTCATTGCGTTTTGTCGGTTGACCAATCGTCATCGCAAATAATGGAAAAACATAATCTGGTAGGTCAAATAGTTCGCTAATTTCAGCTGGGTTTGTACGTGCACCGCCAATATAGCAAATACCGTAACCTTCAGATTCAGCAGCTACAACAAAGTTTTGAGCAAATAACGAAACGTCTGCGACACCAACTAATAGATTTTCTGCCGAGTCTGCTACGATCTCCACCCCATGTTTTTGGCCCGCTACTTGAAGGCGTTTAAAATCGACACAGAATAAAAATGAAGCGCCTGCTGTTTTGAATTGGAAGTCATTTTTCGATAACTCCCCAAGCTTTTGTTTTTTCTCTTCATCTGTTATCCAAATGACACTATATGCTTGTACAAAGTGTGAACTTGCTGCCATTTGTGCTGTTTCAATTAATTCAATGACTTTTTCACGTGAAATCTCTTCGCCTGTATATTTGCGTACAGAGGAATGGCTACGTAAAAGTGCTTGTGTTGAATTCATCGGAAACTCCCCCTTATGTAAAAAATCGGGCTTAAAGGAAACCCATTAAGCCCATCTTATAATATTTTATGACAGTAAGCCAATCCATTTCCAATAAGTCGCACTAAATAGTAGGACAAGTAAATAGCCGAAGATTGTTAAAGGAATACCGGATTTTAAGAAATCTTTCGTTGTAAATGCACCAGTCCCATAAGCTAACATATTTTGTGGTGCGCTAATTGGTAGTAAGAAGCCAAAGCTAATCACAAATTGTTGTATTAATACGAACCCAACTTGGTCTATATCTAATGTAATGGTCGTTGCTAACGCAATAAATACGGGAATGAGTGCGGATGCTAAGCTTGTGGCACTCGCAAAACCAAGATGAATGAGAATGTTAAATGCTGTGACAAGTGCAATAGTGGCTAAAATCGGCATCGAATCAAGGCCAAGTGAACCAAAGACTGTATCCGATAACCATTGGGCCCCTTGTGTAGCTAATAATACAGTACCAAGTGCAATCCCTACAGCGAATACGATAATTGTTCCCCATGGAATGAGTTTTTCAACTTGTTCCCAAGTGTATACACCGATTTTCGGTGCTAATAATAGAGCGATGGCGACAATTGTGACAGTCGTTGTATCAAACGGATGGGCGATCCCTTCCGTTGCCCATAAAAATAATAGTACTATGGAGATCATGATTAAACGAATTTCTTGTCCTTTTAACGGTCCAAGGTCTGCTAACTGTTTTTTAATGACTTCTTTCCCGCCATCAATCTGATCTGTCTCTGGTTTAATTAACATATTCATAATGAAAAACAGTGCAATGGACATAAGGATGGAGAAGGGTGCAGCATACAAGAACCAAGCGCCCCATGAAATATCGATGCCGAATTGTTCTTGGATAAATCCAATGGCCACCATATTTTGAGCAGCCCCAGTTTTAATGCCGATATTCCAAATCGAAACAGCTTGTACAGCCGTAATCACGAGTAATGCACCAAGGCGTGAATTTTTCTCTAGACCGAATGCTGCCACCATGCCGAGTAAAATGGGGACAACAGCCCCTGCACGAGCAGTGGCACTTGGTACGAAGAAGGCTAAAATAATGGATACTAAAATCGCCCCAAAAACAATGGCTTTTGTTTTTGTTCCAAGAAGAGATAAAACCCATAACGCCAACCGTTTATGTAAGTTTGTTGCCTGCATAGCAGCTGCTAAAAATAGTGCGGCTGCTACAAGTGCTACAGCAGAGTTACTAAAGCCACCAAGTGCTAGCTTTAAAGCGTCCTTTGTTCCTAATGCTACAGTTGGGTCTGCGATGGATGGCGCAAAGCCAAGTAAAAGGGCAATTAATCCGATAATCATGGCAGAGCTGACTGGATAAGAAACGGCTTCTGTTACCCATAAAATAACAGCGAATGCTAAAATAGCAAGTCCACGTTGCCCTGCTATAGGTAATTCCCCGTTGTTCGGTAACAACGTAATGATAATTAGTGCTGCAAATGCAAGTCCAATCCAGAGTGGTTTTAAATTGCGTTTGTTCGTTTCTTTTGGTTCTATGACTACGGTTTGTACAGAAGGTGTTGATTTTGAAGCTTGTAATTTTCCCATCATGCCACACTCCTTTTAATAGATGTTTATAATACTTAACAACCTCGTAATGAGCAAAATTGCATCCTAAAAATATCAGTTAAATAGTGAAAGGTATGTATCATAGCCTCCGCGCTTTGCCACAGCCTACACAGGAGCTAAAACAGGCGCGGCCTGTTTGGATCTCCTGTTCCGGCTCCTGTGGCGATGGCGCGCTACGGCAAAAGTAAATACTTCTCAATATACTAGAAAAACATTTCTCTTCTTTAAAAGAAATCATTTTCTTTCTATTTACACATATCGTTGCCTAGTAGCCCCTGTAATCTCTGAGGATATTTATTGTTTTGAGCACACTATTTTTATTGAACAATAGTTGCTTGTAGCGGAGGCACGAGACTCCTACGGGAAAAGCGAGACAATCAAGACCCCGCAGAAGCGAAGGATGAGCGACGAGGAGGCTTGATCTCGCCCGTGGAAAGCGAGTGCCGCAGCGGAAAGTAACGGTTACTTAAATGGTAATATATGTTTCTTAATTTGCCCGTTATGAGTTAACAACTGACATCAGGTTGTTAAGTATTATATTAGAAATGTATTTAACTTCTTTAGGCATCATTTTAATGCTGATTTTACAATGCCTGTACATTCCTAATTGTTATGTTGATTATAACGTTTCTATATGAATATACTGTTAAAATTTAGTTAATTAATAGTTTAGTAGGAGAGTATAAAGCGTTAATTTCAGAAAATTTTAAATTAATAGTTGACGAATCGGATTTAATTGTTTTATACTGTGAAACAACAGATGGAACATGAATCATATACTCTTATCGAGAGAGGCGGAGGGACTAGGCCCTGTGATGCCCAGCAACCAGTAACAACTTACTAAGGTGCTAATTCCTACAGATTCGAATCGGGATCTGAAAGATAAGGGGAGGAAAACTTGCTCATTCGCAGCCCTCTTCTTATTTTGAGAAGAGGGCTTTTTGTACTCATTTGTATAAAAAGCAACTTCCAAATTAAGAGGGGTTACGTTTTCGAAATCCTCCTCAACCGATTATCCATCGATTATACTTTAGGAGGAATTTACTCATGTCACAAAAACCAGAAACGTTATTATTACACGGTGGTCAAAAGCCAGATCCTGTCACAGGCGCAATCGCTGTACCTATTTACCGCACAACGGCGTATGCCTTTAAAGACACTGCTCATGCGCAACGTCTTTTCGCTTTAGAAGAGGCAGGAAACATTTATTCACGTATTATGAACCCAACAGTTGGCGTATTTGAAGAACGTATTGCTTTAATTGAAAAAGGGACGGCTGCAGTAGGGCTTTCATCTGGTTCCGCTGCAATCGCATTCTCAATTTTAAATATTGCAGGTACAGGAGATAACATTGTAGCAGCAGGTTCGCTTTATGGCGGCACATACAATTTATTCGCGAACACACTACCTCGTTACGGCATTACAACGACATTCGTAGACGAAAGTGATCCAGAAAACTTCCGTAAAGCTATTAATGAAAACACAAAAGCATTATATGCAGAAACAGTAGGGAATCCGTCTTTAAATATTTTAGATATCGAAGCAGTAGCAAATATTGCACATGAGCATGGCTTACCATTAATTATCGACAATACATTCCCATCGCCATATGGCTCAAATCCGATTGACTTCGGTGCCGATGTTGTGGTCCATTCCGCTACAAAATGGATTGGTGGTCACGGTACGACAATTGGTGGCGTAGTCGTAGATGCAGGGAAATTTGACTGGACGCAAGGTCGCTTCCCAGGATTTACAGAACCAGACACAAGCTACCACGGCTTACGCTATGGTATTGATGTACCCAATGCAGCATTCGCAACAAAATTACGTGTGCAATTATTACGTGATTTTGGGCCAACATTATCAGCAGACGCTGCCTTTAACTTCATTCAAGGGCTAGAAACGCTTCATTTGCGTGTGGCTCGTCACAATGAAAATGCAACAAAAGTAGGGGAGTACTTAAAAAACCACCCATTCGTGGAAAAAGTAAATTACCCAGGCTTTGAAGACTTCCCATCACATGATGCGGCGAAGAAATATTTAAAGCATGGTTACGGCTCGATGCTCACATTTGAATTAAAAGGCGGTCGTGATGCAGGGCGCGAGTTCATCAATAGTGTAGAACTACTATCGCACGTAGCAAACGTTGGAGATGCACGTTCATTAGTGATTCACCCAGCGTCTACTACACACCAACAATTATCAGCAGAGCAATTACAAGTAGCGGGTGTATCAGAGGGACTCATTCGTCTTTCAATCGGCTTAGAAAATGTAGAAGATATCATTGCTGACTTAGACCAAGCTTTAGCTAAATCACAAGCTCAAGCAGGCGCACAAGTTTAAAATATAGCCATTAGTGGTAAATAAATTGCCTCATGCGGCAAAGGGAGGTGGTAATACTCGTATCATTTCACGAGGAAGCCACTTTTATTTTCAAAAATAAAACCTAGTAATTTTATAAACATTATTGACAATAGGTTGTCGGTGTATTAATATAAGGTTAAAGATAAAACCAACTGAAATTGTAGGAAAAGGAGTGTTGAAAATGGGCAATGTTTACAGTGCGCAAAACGTCGCAGCATATTTTGTATACGAATTAAATGAAGTACATGCTTTCGTAAATCAAATTTCAATCCAATATTTATTAGGGCGTGTCGATGCGATGTGGAAAAAAGCATTCGGACATAGCGCATTTTCAGAAGCCACACACGACCTTGAAACAACGGGTTACATCATAAAGGAAGTGTATGATGCATACCAGGAGTACGGAACAAATCATATTAGCTTACCAGCGAAGGAATGGTTTTTAAAGTTTGGTGAATTCCAGCTTGTCCATCGTACATATGGGGTACCACCCTTTACGAAAAAGGAAGAAATCATCGTAAAGAAAGTACTGGATCGTTATCGCCATTCTTATGCAGATGTTGCCGTGTAGTTTATAAAATATATGCTTCTGAAAAGTCCCCTTACTTTTCAAAGCTTTAAAGAAAGCATCCAAATCTAGGATGCTTTTTCTATTTATTAATAGAAGAAACTCTAAATGTGTCGGAATTTTGAAAGGTTTACGACAATGTAACGGTGTTTGTGTGCATTTTAAAAAAACAATTGTTCATCTAGAGAAGATTTTTCTTGTTTTCATATAGGATATACGATAAAATTTTCCTATGTTAAATTTTTAGAATAATTTGTTTATATAGATTTTTTACGGATTTTGGAGGAGACATTTATGGCAGTAATCAAGGCGGCCATCTTAGGTTTTGGCACAGTAGGTCAAGGGATTTACCATATTTTAAATGAAAAGCGTGAAGAACTACGTGAAAAACTAGGCGTAGAACTAGAAGTAGCGAAAATTTTAGTGCGTGATACGTCAAGAGAGCGTGTACCAGGAACGAAGCATTTATTAACAGATAATATTGATGATGTATTCGCAGAAAAAGGGATGCAAGTTGTATTTGAGGCAATTGTGAACGAAGAACCTGCATTTTCTTATTTACAACGTGCGATTGAACATAAATGCCATGTCGTTACGGCAAATAAAGTGATGTTTGCCAAGCGTGGGATAGAGCTACAAGAGCTAGCGAAAAAGAATGGTGTATTCGTAGGCTATGAGGCAACGGTTGCGGGTGGCGTACCTATTATTAAAACAATGAAAAATATTTTACTAGTGAACGATGTCAGCCGTATTCAAGGCATTTTAAACGGGACGACGAACTATATGTTAACGAAAATGCGTCAAGAAGGTTGGAGCTATGATCAAGCATTAGCAGAAGCACAGCGCCTAGGCTATGCAGAAGCAGATCCATTTAATGACGTATCAGGTCAGGACGCATTTAAAAAATTAATGATCCTATCCGATCTTGCATTTGGGGAACAGCCAGCGTGGTCAGAAGTAGAAGTCATCGGGATCGATACATTAACACTAGATGATATTAAAGCTGCAAATGAAAAAGGCTTACGTTATCGCCATGTGGCAGAGGTTGAGAAAAATGCAGAAGGTCAAATTATTGGGAAAGTAGCACCGATGCTAGTAAATGCTGAACATCCATTATTCCCAATTGATGATGTATTCAATGCTGTTTCAATGGAGACAAATTATATCGGGACGTTAACGGTAACAGGTCCAGGTGCAGGGATGTATCCAACAGCTTCCGTTATGGTGGAAGATTATGCTGAAATCATTGGCAAACGTGCAGGATTTGTTGTATCGATTTAATTTACAGCGCCTTCCTTTATAGGAGGGCGTTTTTTGTATGAAAATTATAAGTGTTCAAAAACACTAACTTGCATGATTTTGTAAAAAGTGAGGAATGAGCATAAAAAAAGCCAAAAGGGATACTTTAATAAATGGAGGTGAGCCTTTTGGCAAAAGAAAAAAAGAAGAAAAATGGATTAGATCGTGAAGAGTACGGGTATGGTTTGGATATTAGTGCTGATGATTTAGGTGTCATTGGCCAAAATAATCAAGCGAAAAAACAGAACGATAATGAAAACAAAGACAAGCCAGAAAATAAAAATAACCCTTCTATCTTAAATGAATAACAATGTACAAGTACTACAGTTTGAACATAGCTGTAGTACTTTTTTATGTGGTATTCGAAACGAGAAAGATCCCGCCTACGCAGGATCTTTTTTACGTATAGTTTTAGTTAATCTTCGTCTTTCACATCAATATCTTCTGGAATCGGTGTATTACGCCAAATTTCAATTTCTTGTTTAATGCGTTCCAGCTGCTCGTGGTACGTGTCAAATTGACGGCTGTTCACTAAAAATTGCTCACCGTCATGTACGGCTTTAATGCGGCCATTGTAAATGTATTGTAAGATTTGATGCTCGGGCATACCAATATCTTTGGCGGTTTCCTCGACTGTTTTGTACATTTGGATGACCTCCGTTTTTAATTTGATTATAACACGGTTAGTTTATATTGAATTTATATTCGTCCGCTATGATGTAAAACGTAGTATTTTCGATAGAGGAGGAAATGAAGTGAATAAACTGTTACATCCTATTACAGATTGGGTTTCCACAAAACGTGGCATGTGGACGACCATTATCGTCTGGTTAGTATTGATGGTAGGGCTAAGTGCAGGCCCGAAGCTAGGCGACTATAAAGTATCAAACTTTCAATCGCTTCCGGACGAGGCAGAAGCGATTATCGCTGAGCAAAAATCAGAGGCATTGTTCCCAAATGATCAAGGGACACCAGGGATACTCGTCTTTCATAATGAAAACGGGGAAGTGAATGTAGATGAAGTGAAGCAAATTTTGAATGCGATACTTGCGGAAAATATTGAAGGTGTCGATACTATCATTGATATTTCTACATTACCCCCGCAAGCATTAGCAGGTTTTACGTCAGAAGACAAATCAACTATGATTGTCCCAATGAATTTAGAGGCAGGTCTTGGCAATGCGGATTATGCTGAAATTAATGATCGAGCTTCTGCTACTGGAAATGACGTTGCAAAAGATTTGCAGACAGATTTCTATATAACAGGTCCAGCTGGGATTGCTGGTGATACGATCAAACTATTTGAAGCAGCAGACTTCAAATTACTATTTGCGACAATCATTATTATTTTAGTACTACTAATCGTAATTTATCGATCACCACTACTAGCATTTATTCCACTATTTGCGACAGTAGTTGTATATCAAGTAGTAAATCAAATCATTGCACTAATGGGTGCGCGTGGGTTAGAAATTAATAACTCGACGACATCGATTATGAGCATTTTACTTTTTGCGGCGGTAATCGATTATTCATTATTTGTATTCTCGCGTTACCGAGAAGAGCTAAATCATTATGAAGATAAATATGAAGCGATGAAGCATGCGATGCGTGCAACAGGGGAACCTGTTGTATTTGCAGGTGGTACGGTTTTAGCTGCGATGCTTGTATTATTTTTCGCGGATTTCCGTGATTACCAAAACTTCGCTCCGATTTTTGGGACGGCGATGTTTATTATTATGTTCGCTTCTGTCACGTTAGTACCGGCGCTATTTACGTTATTTGGTCGAAAAGCGTTTTGGCCAAAAGTCCCGAAATATGGTGAACATAAAGAAGTGAAGCATGGTTTATGGGGACCGATTGCTAAATTTGTTGTCAATAAACCAGGGCTTTCAGGTGGGATTGTAGCAATCTTTATGTTCATTACAGCGTTCAATGTATTTAATTTAGAGTACGAGTTCGATACAGTGAAAAAATTCCCAGAAGAGTTACCTTCTCGTATAGGATATGAGATTGTAGAATCAAAGTTTGATAAAGGGGAGCTAGCGCCAACTACAATTATCCTGGAAAGTGAGAAAGTATTAACAGAAGCAGATATCGTGGCATTTACAGAGCAGCTGACAAGCTATGAAGAAATTAGCTCCGTACGTCTCTCTGCTACAACAGCAGATGAAACAGCCGCAAAATTTAGTGTTGCGCTAGCATTAAATCCGTATTCAATAGAAGCAATCGACTTTATGCAGGAGCTTCGTGCACATACGGTGGCTATGATGGATGACATCGGTGTGGAAGCTGACGTTTATTATAGCGGGATCACGATGAAATTAGTAGATGAACGAGAGGTAAATAACAGCGATATTATTAAAATTGTATTGCTTGAAACAGTACTAATTTTAGCCTTATTATTTGCTTTAACTCGCTCATGGAAGATGCCAATTTATATGATGGCAACGATTTTAATTTCGTACGTATCTGCATTAGGGTTAGGGATTTTCTTAGTCGATGTATTATTTGGTTATGATGCGATTAGTACCCGTGTACCTGTGTATGCATTTATTTTCTTAGTTGCGCTTGGTATTGATTACAATATTATTTTAGTCTCACGTTTCTTAGAGGAACGGAAGCTGATGAAGGTGAAGGATGCACTTGAAGTTGCGATTCGTAATACAGGTGGCGTGATTTCATCCGCCGGTGTGATTTTAGCAGCGACATTTGCAGCACTAACAACGATGCCAATTGCTGATTTATTTATCTTTGGTTTTATGGTGGCAGTCGGTATTTTAATTGATACATTTTTAGTGCGGGGGATGTTATTACCATCTTTAATCTTATTTTTTGAAAAAGATAAGTAAACCTCTCATACTTTAAGGGATGGAGGGATTGTATGCGAATTTTAGTGGTTGATGATGATGCGGATATTTTACAGCTGGTGTCGATTCATTTAACACGAGAGGGCTATCAGGTGAAGCGGGCAAGTGATGCGCAACAGGCACTGAAATTACTTGAAGAGATCGAGGTTGATTTAGCGATTGTTGATGTGATGATGCCGGGCATGAATGGCTTTGAGTTAACGAAAATATTAACAAAGGAACTAGAGATTCCAGTCATTCTATTGACAGCGAAAGGGCAGCTAGAAGACAAAGAGCAAGGGTTTAGTGCAGGATCTGAGGATTATATTGTGAAACCATTTGAACCGAAAGAGCTGCTATTTCGCGTAGCTGTTGTAATGCGTCGTTTTGAGCGTTCACTGGAAGCAATGATCGAGGTAGGCAATATAAAAATCGACCGAAAAAATTTTGAGGTGATCATTAACCAGGAAACAATTATGCTACCGATGAAGGAATTTGAATTGCTTAGTATGCTAGCGTCACGTGTTGGAAAGGTGACGCAGCGTGCTGCACTTATTGAGCAAACATGGGGAGCTGATTATGAAGGGCATGAGCTGACGTTAAATACGCATATTAATCGTATCCGTGAGCGCCTTAAACGACATGGGGCGTCCGTCGAAATTCAAACGGTGCGTGGTGTGGGCTACAAGCTAGAGGTAATAGTATGAAGTCCTTATACAATCAATTCATCTTCGCGACAGTGTTGATTTTACTATGCAGTATCGGGATTGGTTTTATCCTAGCCAATATGGTGTATTATACGTTTACAAAAGAAAAAATCGATGCACAGCAAGTTGAAACAGCAGAAGAAGTGACGCGTATTTTATTGTATATGCATGAATCCCGCCATTCGATAGATGAGTACTTAACATCTGTTGGGCTACTAGGGTATCAGCTTGTGATCATTAGTGAAGGTGGTCAGTATCAATATTATGGCGCCTCCTTTAGCGACAAAGAAATGCCCAAAGAAGCATTAACAACGGTTTTCGATGGGGAAATTTATCAGGGGATGCAAGATTTTAAAAGTCGATTTTCAATGATGGCTCATTTTTCGAATAAATTGCATAATACGGTAGGGATTCCGTTTGAAATGAATGGTGAAAAATACGGCCTCTTTTTACGGCAAGATAATAAAACGTTATTTTCGGATTTCCATATGGTCCTCGTTGGTTTTGTATTGACCATTGCGATTGTAAGTATAATGGGCGTTGTCTGGATGACACGCCAATTCATTCGCCCGATTACACAACTAACAGAGGCAACGAAGGCGGTATCTAATGAGGATTTCGATTATGCACTGGAAATTACACGGAAGGATGAGCTTGGGCAACTTGCCGAAAGCTTTCATTCGATGCAACGACAGCTAGCGTATAATGACGAGGCAAGGAAGGCGTTCATTAGTAATGTGTCACACGACTTCCAATCCCCCCTTATGAACATTCAAGGCTATGCCGATTTATTGCAAGATGAGAACGTATCCGATGTGGAACGAATCGAATATTCGGCGATCATTGACCGTGAATCGAAGCATCTTTCTAATTTAACGAAGCAGCTACTGCTCTTAACATCCCTTGACCAAGTGGCTTATCCATTAAAAATGAAAGAAGTACGAATAGATGAGCAGTTAAGAGACGTGCTTCGTAAGTATCAGTGGCGTCTCCATGAACAAGAAATGGAGCTATCATATAAGCTCGAAGAAACAACAGCGATCGTTGATGAGGAACTACTGGTGAATGTCTGGGATAATTTACTGTCCAATGCGATTAAATATACGGATGCAGGGGGCACTATATTTATCTCATGTCGTCCTGTCGGGGCGATGCTAGAGGTCGTCTTTAAAGACACGGGAATTGGAATGACGGCAGAGGCTTGTGAACAAGTATTTGAACGTTTTTATCGCGTGGATGAAGCGCGGAAAAAAGATGGAACAGGTCTTGGGCTAGCCATTGTGAAGCAAATTGTCTCCTTGCATGATGGGACAATTCAGGTAGAGAGTGTACTTGGTGAGGGAAGTACCTTTACAATCGTCATGCCAACTAATGTGAAATAAGGATACTTGTGATGAGGACATGTTTAACTGAAGAAGTCTGTCTGGGAGACAGGCTTCTTTTTTGCTGTTTTGTTCCTGAAAGTCGCGTATATTTCAGTCGAACCCGCGTATATTCTGCTCAAAGTCGCGGATAAATGATATAACGTACTCTTAAAAGTTAGCTATTTCCAATATAATGGTTGTAGTGAGAGAAAAGAGGGGATTTCATCATGCAAGCTTTACCATACATAGCCGTGTTACTGGCAGCGATGCTGTGGGGGACAACGGGGACAACACAAACATTTTTACAGGATGGGATTTCGTCATTTGCTGTAGCCTGTGTACGGTCGGGGATTGGTGGTGGGGCACTACTGATCGTTGTATTGCTGATGCGAAAAACGAATTGGCACACATGGCCATGGAAATGGAACATAGCCGCAGCAGTCGCGATTGCGCTGTTCCAATGTTTATTTTTCTCATCGATTCGCTTTACAGGTGTGGCGATTGGCACGGTTGTCACAATTGGCAGTGCCCCTGTATTTTCAGGCATACTGGAATGGCTGATTTGGAAAACGAAGCCGTCCCGCATTTGGGCAATGGCGACAAGCTTTGCGATTACAGGCTGTATATTGCTTTTTGTAAATCGCGGGGAAGCCGTCGTCGATGTAGTGGGCGTCCTACTTGCGCTAGGTGGTGGATTGATGTTTGCGCTTTATACAAATGTGAGTAAACAGCTAACCAAAAGCGCGGACACATTACCAGCTGTGGCAATGACGTTTTCTTTATGCGCGTTATTTTTATCTCCCGTCGCGCTGATGGATGGATTGGTGTGGATTGGCAACATGCAAAACTTTGTCCCGATGTTATACATGGGGATTATGACAACGAGTGTCGCCTATTTACTCTTTTTAGGAGGGCTTCGTTTCGTCAGTTCTTCTGCCGCCGTGACACTTAGTTTAGCAGAGCCACTAACAGCTGCACTGCTCGGTGTATTTTTCTTAGGTGAGTACTTATCGTGGACGTCTTGGATTGGTGTTGGATTTATTTTAGGGGGAATTTTAGTATTAACGATGGGGGGGAAGACTACTTCGGAGTGAGACTCTATCGAAGGAAGAGGGAAAATGATGAATGAGTTAATGGTATTTAATGAATTGCATAAATTTTTATTAAATGAACTTGGACCAATGAAGGTGACGATTGCTGAAAAAAGCTTAGTATTAGGATACAAGCCGGTATCTTTTTTGGGGATGATGCCAAAGTTTGCGACACTGGCGCCAGGAAAGCCCTATATGTGTTTGATTTTACATGTTGACCCTAAAAATCCTCAGTCAAACAAGGGAGAACTGATTCAACAAGAGGCGGAAAATAGAATGGGTTTTAATGTATCCGCATTACGTAAATTTAAAAGGAAACAACATGAGGTATATATTCCATTTGAAGTAATAGATTCAAAGGAGAAAATGAATATACTTAAACAATTTATTCAAAGGCATTACGAAGTAGTTACTACAAACTAAGAAAGATGGTACTTCTCCCCGTACCATCTTAATCTCGTATTTGCATCACTTGCTGAAGGAAAGCGGTTAACTGCTTTTCTCCTTCAAAAAAGCCGTATTGCGTCATCTGTTGCTCGCATTGCTCTATCACTTCCTGTAGTCGTTTCTCCGCTAGTTTCTTGTCGCCTTGTAAAGAGGCTAATAATGCTTCGCTGCGCTTATAGCTAATCGGTTCGACTTTTGATAACTGTGCATGCAATGACGTGATGAGCGCTTTATCTGGATGATCCGATATATAGGAATCAATTTGACGTACATGTGTCACATGTTGTAATAATAGTTGATTTTTATTGGTAATCGGAATCGTTTTAAATGAATCCATAGCTTGTGATGCAACCTTAAACCCGTTCGTCATTAATTCATAATAAAACACCGTATAGGCTGCGAGGATATTGTCAGCGGATGGTGTCATTTTTTTTGCGTCCTCAATCAATGATTTATTCCATTCGGAAGGTTTTTTAGGTGACATCAGTTCTTTCGTTAATAACAACATTGCCACATATTGCTGTGATTTTTCACCGCCACGTTTTAACATCATCCATATATAGCCATCGGAGTAGAAGCCACCTGCCATCCGCATTGGAATAGCAGTAGCAACAAAAATAGCCCCATGTAATGTCATAGCGTATGCCAAAAGTGAAGCATCCGTTAAGTACCATAATCCAAGTAAAAGAATCGCTGCCCCTATACTAAATAGTGGTCCACCTGCTGCATACCACATATGCTTTTTTGTTAATTCGTGATCTGTACTAATCGGCATACAGTAGGCGACACCACCAAACATGGCCCAGCTATGATTGGGTACGATTTTTAACTTTTCGCTTTTTTCAATTGTGAGTGGCCCAATCGTCATATAGATAAAGCGATAGCCTGCGAATAGTCCAAATACAACGTGCCCGAGCTCATGAATGAAAATCGTCATGAAAAATAACACAAGAGACAATGCGAAAAAGTTTGTTGTATGAGCAAATGATGTAAAAGCACTCACAATAAAAGCAATAGTGAGTGCAATCGTCACGTAAAAGGGAGAGAGCCATTTATTCAACAGAGAAAACCTCCTTTAATTGGACACTACCCACCGATCTTTTAAGAAGAATAGGCGTGCCACCATTAATAAAATAACCATGACAACTAAGTTACTACCTAAAACTGTGACGATGTGTGAATAATCAATAATGCCTAGTAATAGTTCTTTAAAGATAGCAAATATATTTAAGATTGGTACGATAAAGTGAGTCATTGTTAATTCATTCACGCCAATGTTTATCATAAAAATGGCAGGTAACATAGCGAGCATCATAAGAGGTGAAATATAGCTTTGTGATTCTTTTATTGTTTTAGCAAATAGGCTCGCTAACAAAAGGAGCGCTGCCACTAGTGTGCTATAAGAGATTGTGATAATGCAACATGCTAAAACAACCATCGTCAATCCATTTTCAAACTGTAGGCCAGCTTTTAGGTTTTCTGTAAAGAAGTAAATTTCGAATGATAAAACAATTAGGGTGATAATGCCCGTAATGCTAGCAATAATCACTAGTGTAAGCCATTTAGCAAATAACAATGTAAAGCGATTCACAGGTGTGATGAGTAGTGCCTCCATCGTTTTGCGTTCTTTTTCCCCAGCGAGTAAATCAGATGCGGCTGGATATGCTCCAGCAAATACAGTAAGGGAGAGCATGATGGAGATTAAATAGGTAATCATCATGATGGAGTCGTTACCTTCCACTGTTTGTACATGCTCAATCGTGAATGGTTGTAAAATAGCTGGATTAATATTTTCCGTCACTAGTGTATTCATCACCTGCTGTTGACTAAATGTGGCGAGTCCCATCTCTAGTTGACTTGCTGCAAAGCTACCATTTGCACTATAAGCATCTGCTAAGATTCGAACGGGTGGGTTTTGCTTGTCCTGCACCATGTCAATAAAATTTGCTGTCAAAATAAGACCGGCTTCTGCTTCAGCATCTGTTACCGTTTGCTCTACATTTGTTACTTCTTTAAATGTGAGCGTGTCTTCTGTAAAAATGGTTTCTACTACTTCTAACGTCCCTTCTTGAATAGCAATTGTATGGGTTTCACCTTCACCATTTGTCATTAAGTATTCATAGAAAAATACAAGTCCACTCATTAGAAGCATTGGTAGTAATACACTTAACAAAAGGGTGCGTCGGTCACGAAAGCAATCCTTTAATTCTTTTTTTAAGATTGTAAACATCTTATTCTGCTCCTCTCACTAGCTTACTCATGAAAATATAGTTTAAATCCTGATTTTGCTCCTGCTCATACAGTGCTTCTAGCGTGCCGTTATAAATAAGCTCACCCTTATGAATCATCGCTACCTTATCGCAAAGCATCGTGATTTCTTCGACAATATGGCTAGAGAAAATAATGGTTTTTCCTTCTCGCTTTAGCTGGTGTACGAGCTGACGGAAGACGTTTGATGACGTAATATCAAGCCCTGTTGTTGGTTCGTCAAATAAAATAATGTCTGGATCGTGTAGTAATGTACGAGCAATCGCTACTTTTTGACGCATCCCTTTTGAAAATCCACTGACTTTACGGTTCAAATAATCGCGCATGCCAAACATTTTAGCGAGGTGGTCAATACGTACTTTTGTTTCATGCTTGCCGAGACCATAAAGGGACGCGAAATATTCGAGGTTTTCCTTTGCTGTTAGGCGGTCATATAACCCCGTTTCACTGCCAAATAATACACCAAGACGTTTTTTGACCTCATTTGGTTGGGTGATTGTACCGAATCCGGCCACAGAAATGGAACCGGATGTTGGTTCATTTAGTGTAGCAATGGCACGAAGAAGGGTTGTTTTACCAGCACCATTTTCGCCAAGTAAGCCAACTACTTCGCCTTTATGAATCGTTAAGGATACTTCTTTTAAAGCAGTAATATATTTTTTCTTATCTTGAAACTGCTTCGTGACTTCTTTAATTTCAATCATGCAGCTGTTCACCTCTTATTCTTTATTGTCTTCATGTTACAAAGGAAACGGGCTTGTATCTACGAACATGTCGCGAAAGTACCGTTTCCTGTCGTGAATTGTCCAAATGGCGTTGAAATTTGATAAAATAGGAAAATATAAGTTGGGGATAGGTGAGTGGGTGTGAAGGTAGGTTTAGTGGATGATCGTCCAATCGATTTGCAAAAGTTAGAAGCGATTATAGGTTCGATAGACGACATAGAAATTGTTTTCTCGACCGTTTCGGCTGAAGAGGCATATGAGCAAATTAAAAAGCAGTCAATTCAATTATTAATTGCCGATATAGAAATGCCAAACTTATCTGGCTATGAGCTTGCAGATATTATTCATACACACGCATTAAATATTGCCGTGATTTTTGTGACGGCGAGTAGCGGATATGCGGTTCATGCATTTGAATTAAATGTGCATGATTACATTATGAAGCCTTATACAAAGGAACGTCTTATTCAATCGGTAGAGCGATTAAAGGTAAAGCTACAAAGTGCAGGGATGGCTGGGCGCATTTATATTAAACAAAAGGCAGACATACATATCATTCAAAAAAAGGACATTATTTTTATCGAACGCTCTGGTCGCTCAACGACGATTCATACGAAAAATGGACAAGTGAAGACATATCAAACGTTAAATGAATTAGAGGGTGAACTCAGGGAGCGCGATTTCCTACGTTCGCATCGATCGTTTATTATTAATATTCATTACGTGACGAATTTTTCGCTATATGCGAAAAATTCGTATTTAGTCTCGTTTGAGGGGATTGAGGATAAGGCGATGATTACGAAGGAAAACATTGATTATTTGCAGAAGCATTATTTTTAGTAGGAACATCTAGTCGAAGTGCTTTGAGGTAAAGGAGTTTAGGGATGGGGAAGCTAATCGTTTATATCGGAATTTGTTTATTACATAGTTATAGCTTGCTACATGAATGGCTTCATTGGCCGATTTGGGTCGCGTTAGTTGTTGCGCTTCTAGTTAGCTATAGCATGTTTCGTATCGTGGAAGCCTCTTCAAGCATGTTAGCAGGGCAGCTTCTATTGGGGGGCAGCTATTGGTTGTTGGAGCCTTCTAGTGGTTACGTATTGATTGCGTTAGCAGGAGCGATGTTCTTTTTATATGGAACAAAATGTGAGCGTGATTTGCGAGTAATGCGCATGACATCCATAGAGGCAGAGGAGCAACAACAGCAATTTAATGATGTGTTCCAAGAAGTAAAAAAAGAGCGACATGACTATTTAAAGCATATCGCTGCATTGCAGTTTATGATAGAAGATGATGATATAGCGGGGGCAAAGCGTTATGTAGCAAGCATTGTGAACAGCTATGAAGAAACGAATTTATCGATTAAAGGGGAGCGCGGTGCAGTAGCAGCTGTATTACACGAAGCGTTTAAGCAGGCACGAGCACAGAATATTGCATTGAATTATCGATTGGATGTCCCATGCTCACAATTACCGCTGACAGATAAACAACTAGTAAGTCTGATGGGAAATATATTAGACAATGCCATCTATGCTGCTGGTCAGTGGCAGCGTGAATATCGTACACAAGCATTTGTAGATGTGGAGCTGATCAAGCGAAGTGGCTTGTTTATTTTACAATGTACAAATAGTACACTCCCTTTACCAAGCCGTATTACAGATGGCTTGTTTGAAAGGGAAGGGTTGACGACTAAGGAGAGCCATGACGGTTTAGGGACTACTATTGTCGCTGATATTGTCAAGCAATGTGATGGGCATTTAGATTTTATCTATGAAAAAGAACGATTTACACTAAAATTGAAATTTCCGGCATTTTCAGGGTTATCTTTATAAGGTAACCTTATTTTATTTCAATATAATGGTATAATATGGTTATTTAGTGGTTGCTAGGCGTTTCTTAAGAAATTCTTCAGATTTGTCCTTATAAAATCCTAAGGTTTGTTCAGTACGATATAATTATAAGAAAAAGCAGTGAGGTGTTGAGGGTGGACAAGCTAACTGTACTTGTGACGGATGATGATCAAGATATTCGTGATGGAATTGAGATCTATTTAAAGAATGAAGGGTTTAATGTGCTGAAGGCAGCGAATGGGCTGGAGGCGATAGACATGCTCAAGCAGCATGAAGTACATTTAATCATTTTAGACATTATGATGCCGAAGATGGACGGGATTACGGCGACATTTAAAATTCGAGAGGAGCGCAATATCCCGATTTTGATGCTCAGCGCGAAGGCAGAGGAGACAGATAAAATTCATGGGCTATCCATAGGGGCCGATGATTATTTAACGAAGCCATTTCATCCACTGGAGCTAATGGCGCGGGTGAAAAGTCAGCTACGACGCTATACGGAACTAGGGACGTATGCACGACAAGAGCAAACAGATGGGCTTACATTACATCCAGAGGCAAAAGAGGTACGACTTGACGGAGAACCAGTGAAGCTGACACCGATTGAATATAAAATTACAGAGCTTCTTTTAAAAAATGCAGGACGTGTGTTTTCGATCAGTGAAATTTATGAGCTTGTATGGAACGAGGAGGCGTATAACGCTGAAAATATCGTTGCTGTACATATTCGTAAAATTCGTGAAAAAATCGAGGCTGATCCGAAAAATCCACGTTACTTGAAAGTGGTGTGGGGACTTGGATACAAAATTGAAAAATAAGCTACTCGATATTTGTACGACATGTAGTGTGGTTGCAGCCATTATTGGATTCGTATGCATCGGGGCATATGTTTGGCGCTGGATCAACACAGATTTACTGGAGACTATCCAATTTTTACAAAGACTATTTTAGGAGGAATGACAAATGAAAAAACGTTTATTCCTTACTCTTTTTCTTATATTTTTAGGGGTGCTAGGTGTTTGGTCGTTTTTAATAAAAGGCCAAGGTTTTATTGGGCAAAATTATTTTGATTCTCATGACATAGTAAATGAGCAAGATTACTTTTTAGAAGGTTTGAAAGAATATGTATTAGACCCGATTGATTTTGAACAAGCAGAGCGCGCTATTCAAGTGAATGATGATGAAATTATGTATTACCGTGAGTATTACGGGTCATTGGAAGAACAACTGGCGAATATTCGCGCGCAGTATGAAAGTGCAGTAACTGGTGAGGAGACCGTCGTAGAAACAGAAACGACGCAGGAAGAAACAACTGCGGAAGAAAAAACGGATACTGCTCCAGCTACAAGTGAAGCGCAACGCTTACAGCAAGAGCGGGATCAAAAATTAGCGGAAGTGCGAAGAAATTTTGAAAGTAACGAAGTAGCAAGGGGAAAAATACTCGCAATCAAGAAACAGGCGTTAGCCAAATATAAAGTAGAATATGAACAAAGGGCGCGTCAGTTTAAAGAGCAATATAGTTATTTTACGTATCGATTAACGAATGAAGCGGGCGAAGTATACGAAAAAAAATCCCCAGAAAAAGTCGCCCACCGTATTCAGTTTAAAAAAGGCGATGAATTATATACGGAAGGGAATCGCACTATCTATTTAAATGATTATATAGCAGATGGTGCAGGAATCAGTAATACGTATATCGATGTATCGAATGAAGGTCAATGGTTTATAGGAGAAGTGTCGCTATTAAAATCAGCCATGGATGAGACGGGATTTGCAGAATCGTATGATATTTTTACACTTCAAAAATGGGTTTTATATACACTTTGGGTCATCAGTTTAGTGGCGATTAGTTTACTCGCTACGATGTTAAAGCCAAGCCGTGAATTGTTTTCAGCTGTTCCAGAGCTAGAAGCGAAGTTCCACCGTTTACCGCTTGATGTTCGTTTAGTCATTCCGATGATCACAGGGTTATTGGCGTTTAATTTTATAGAAAGTTTTCCGTACCGAATCGAATCACAGGTTTATTTTATTTCTCAAAACTATTTTTTAAACTTTGAAGAAGTCGTGCTGTTTTTATTTGGTTTTGCTTTCACCGCAGTCGCGATTGTCACGGCAATATGGGGATATGATGCTGTGAAACGTGAAGGGCTTTCGGCGGAAAATTCAATCTTTATCCGTTTAGTAGAAGCGATGCGAGAGGCCTTTTTAAATAAATCGATTGGTCAACAAACGGTAGTAATGTTTATCGTCTTTTTCCTTGCAGGGCTTGGTTTTGCGGGTGTGTTATTACAACCAGCGTTACTGTTGATTTATGCACCATTATTTATGTTCGTTTTGTTACCGGTGTTGTATGTGTATATAAAACGCATGGGCTACCTAAACCGTGTGATGCAGAAAACAGAGGATATGGCGGCAGGCCGTTTAACGACGGCGATTGAAGTAAAAGGGAAGTCACCGATTGCCAAACATGCGGAGAATTTAAATGCTTTACGTCAAGGTGTGGAGCTATCGATGCATGAGCGTGCTAAAAGCGAACGGTTAAAAACAGAGCTCATTACAAATGTGAGTCACGATTTACGTACACCGCTAACGTCGATTATTACGTATACGGATTTGTTGAAAAACCCTGATTTGCCAGAAGAAGAACGGACGAAATACGTGGATATTTTAGATAAAAAATCAGCACGATTAAAAACGTTGATTGAGGATTTATTCGAAGTATCTAAAATGGCAAGCGGTAATATTGAGATTTTGAAGCAACGCGTGGATTTAGCGCAAATGCTACAGCAAACGGTAGTGGAGCACGAAGAAGATTTTACGGCGGCGGGTCTTGATTTACGTGTGACGATTCATGAACAACCGATTTATGCGTATGTGGACGGTCAAAAGTGGTGGCGTGTTGTCGATAACTTGCTTGTTAATGCCCGTAAATATAGCTTAGAAGGCACGCGTGTATACGTATCATTACGAGTCGTAGCAGGTGTAGCGGAGTTTGCAGTGAAAAATATCGCTAAGTATGAGCTTGGTGGTAATGTGGAAGAATTAACAGAGCGCTTTAAACGTGCAGATACGTCACGTCATACGGAAGGTTCAGGATTGGGGCTAGCCATTGCACAATCGATTGTGGATTTACATGGTGGGTCACTTATTATTGATGTAGATGGTGATTTATTTAAAGTAATTGTGAAGGTGAATATCGGGTAATGGGGAGCGCCTTCTATAGGAAGGCGCTTTTTGGTTGGTACCGGGGAGGTCCCCGGTACAAAGCCGGTACTTCCCCGGTACCAAGCTGGTACTACAGTGGCACATGCTATTATGCTATAATTCTTCAGTAGTAAACGATATAAAAATAGGGAGCGTGGCGCACATGCGACTATTGATAGGGATACTTGTTGTTGCGATATATAGCGGCATTACAGGTTATTTAGGCTGGAACTTGAAGCAATGGCTCATTGCACTCAATATCTTTCGGTTTGAGGCGGTGTATTGGCTTGTTTTATTTATTGTTTCATTTAGCTTTGTTTTAGGGCGGCTGCATGAACTGTTGAAGCCACTGGCGGTTATCGGTAACTATTGGATGTTTGTGTTCCAATATGGACTTGTGATTTGTTTGATAGTCAATCTCGTCATTTGGCTGACACCATTTAAGAGTGTGCTATGGGCTGGGACATTTGGTATGATAGTGCTTGTTGTTTTATTTGCGATTGGCACATATAATGCCTATACGCCAGTTACACGTGAGTTGACAATTGAAATTGAAAAAAAAGGGGAGCCGCTACGTGTTGTTGTTGCATCTGATTTCCATTTAGGGGTGCTGTCCAACAAAGGTCATTTACAAAAGTTCGTAAACCTAGCAAATGAAGCACAGCCAGATATCGTGTTGCTCGCTGGGGATTTAATTGATGATGATCCAGCATGGTATATCGAAGACGGGATGCACGAAGTCATGAAGCAATTAAAGACGACATATGGTGTTTACGGGGTGTTAGGGAACCATGAATATTACGGTCGAAAAATTCCCTTACTCATTTCAGAAATGGAAGCATCGAATGTGAAAATGCTACTTGATGAAACTATTTTGATTGACAATCGTTTCTATTTAACAGGGCAAGAAGATCTCACAAATACATCACGACAACTATTAGAACAGTTAAAGCCGGCAGACGAGTCAAAACCTTGGTTTGTGATGAATCATACGCCGAATGATTTAGCAACACCATCCCATTTAGGTGTCGATTTTCATGTGTCAGGGCATACACATAAGGGACAGATGTGGCCGAATCATTTCATTACATCCAAATTATTTGAGCTCGACTATGGTCATCGCTTAAAAGACACAATGCATGCACTTGTATCCAGTGGCTTTGGCTTTTGGGGGCCACCGACACGCATTGGTTCTCAGTCGGAACTTTGGGTAGTTGATATTGAATTTACAAAATAAGGAGTATAACAATGGAGTTTTTGGAATTATTAAAAGCGCTCATCCTCGGCTTTGTCGAAGGGATGACGGAATTTGCGCCCGTCTCTTCAACCGGGCATATGATTATTGTTGATGATTTATGGTTAAAAACAACGGAGTTTTTAGGGCAGGGCTCCGCTAATACATTTAAAATTGTCATTCAGCTAGGATCTATTTTAGCGGTAGTCGTTGTCATGTGGAAGCGCATGCTCAGCTTAGTTGGTCTTTATAAAATGGAAGGGCACACAACGACACGCTTTAACTTAGGACATGTTATTGTCGGTATTATTCCAGCTGGTGTGTTTGGTGTATTATTCGAAGATTATATCGATGAAAATTTATTTGGTATTGAAACGGTGATTATTGGTTTATTCATCGGTGCATTTTTAATGATTATTGCGGATAAATTTGGACCGAAAAGACCAAAGATTACGTCACTTGATGATATTTCTTATGGAAAAGCCTTTAAAATTGGTCTTGTGCAATGTTTATCATTATGGCCTGGTTTCTCGCGTTCTGGTGCAACGATTTCAGGTGGTGTGTTGCTTGGGCTTGACCATAAAACAGCAGCGGACTTTACGTTTATTATGGCGGTGCCGATTATGGCAGGGGCGAGCGGGTTATCGCTTGTGAAAAACTGGGATCAAATTAATCTAGATCACCTTAGCTTCTATATTGTTGGTTTTGTAAGTGCATTTATTTTCGCACTGATTTCGATTAAATTCTTCTTAAAATTAATTTCACGTGTGAAATTAACACCATTTGCCGTGTATCGTATTATTGTTGCGATAATTTTAATGGCGATTGTATATCTATAATAAAAATGGCAACATCCTTTTTTAGGATGTTGCCATTTTTATTTAGAGCAAAAGCGGAATGCGCGGCTTAACACAGTAGGCGTGCTACCTATTTAAATATTCCCCTCTGTATTTCATACGATGTACTGAAGTAAAGTGAAGCTTCTATTAGTCGGTATTTCCCTGTTAATAAGGCATAGAAAGTATGACAACATTAAAAAAAACGTTGTCATTTTCTATTATACGAGAGAAAATTATTGTAATAAGTTGAATTTTTTTACTATATTGTAGGAAGAGATAATTGTTTCAAGTAGGAGGGGCAATGCTAAGGAATGGAGAGGTGGAAGATGTTTCTATTTAATAGAAATAGACGGCAAAAACAATCTATTATCGACACGCGATTTAATGGAGTAGGGATTTTTATTGAAGATGCTGCTCGCTTATTGCAGCTGAAAATGATTGACTTAACGGTCGAGGATTTGCATAGAGTCCGAGCTGTCAAACCTTATGTAGAAGTGCATATTCAAGAAGTGGTCGATGCATTTTATGAAACGATTGAAAGTGTACCAGAGTTTTATCGTATTATTAACGAGCGCACTACGTCTGAACGTCTTCACCAAACATTACGTCATCACATTATTGAAATGTTCGATGGGCGTATCGATCATGCCTTTTTGGAAAAACGTGCACGTGTGTCGTTAATGCATGTACGTATTGGATTGACAACCCAATGGTATTTAGGCGCGTTTCAAAAGATTGAAAACATGATACGAAGCATTATATTCTCCTTAGATCTAGATGTCGTAGAGACAGAACTTATTATCAATTCTTTAAGTAAAATTTGTAATTTTGAACAACAGATTGTGTTAGAGGAATATGAAAAAGTAGCAGCTCACATGTTTCAAGAGCAACAAAATCAAATTAAACAAGATGTACGTGACACAATCGGACGGATTTCACACACTTTAGAGGTGCAGTCACAAGAAACATACGAAGCGGTCGTGAAGCTAGTAGCGAGTATAAAAGAAGTGAATGCACAATTACAAAGTAGTATTCATGATGCACGTGAAACAAAAGAGGCATCGGAAGAAGGCTCGATGCAAATGTATCACTTAAGTGAACAAACGTCTCAAATTAACGAGAAAACGATACAGATGACAGCTATGGTAAAGGAATTAGACAATTCCTCTTCAGAAATTAAAGCGGTAGTTGAAATCGTCAAAGGGATCGCCAATCAGACGAACCTACTCGCCTTAAATTCAGCTATTGAAGCAGCAAGAGCGGGCGTGCACGGAAAGGGATTTGCCGTTGTAGCAGATGAGGTGCGGAAATTAGCCGATCAAACAAAGCAGTCCGTGGAGCAAATCGCCTTATTGATAGGGGATTCGAGCGCCGTGACGAATCAAGTCATTGAAGCAATTCATAACATTCAAACCCTTGTAGGGGAAGGTATAGAAGAAAATAAAAAATCTCTTGCATCATTTACGAACATTTCACATTCTATTGAGACAACGATTGCAGATTTTGAAAATGTAGGCATACAAGTAGAAAAACTGTCCGTTGTAGCGGAGCGTATTGGTGAATCTTCTGAACGTTTAGAAGAGGCGGCAACAAAATTAGAGGAAACAATTCAAACGTTGTAACATGCGTAAAGAGCATCCCTTATAAAGCAGGCATGCTCTTTTTTTTCCCACTATGTGAGAGCGTATGTCTTACTCATGCATATTTATCGATGATTTAGCGTACAGTTATTTATTGAACAAATCAAACAGTCCACCGATTCCACCTTCACCTGAAGACTGACCGCCACCGCCTTGAGACATCGGAGCTGCTGCGAATACACGGCTCGCTAAGCGGCTGAATGGTAATGATTGTACCCATACTGTACCAGGCCCACGTAGTGTTGCAAAGAAGATGCCTTCGCCACCGAATAAAGCAGTTTTAACGCCGCCTACTGCTTCAATGCTGTAATCTACGTCAGCCGTCATCGCGACTAAACACCCTGTATCAATACGTAGACGCTCACCTGGTTGTAATTTACGTTCGTGAATTGTACCACCTGCATGGATGAAGGCCATGCCATCGCCTTCAAGCTTTTGCATAATAAATCCTTCACCGCCGAAGAAGCCTGTCCCTAATTTACGCTGAAATTCAATGCCGACTTCAACGCCTTTTGCTGCAGCTAAAAAGGCATCTTTTTGACAAATAATTTTGCCGTTTAACGTACTTAAATCCATTGGAACGATTTTCCCAGGATAAGGGGAAGCGAAGTACACGTGACGTTTGCCGGAGCCTTCATTTGTAAAGGTCGTCATAAATAAGCTTTCGCCTGTTAGAATTCGTTTTCCAGCACCCATCAGCTTACCCATCAAGCCACTACCACGATTATTAGAGCCATCACCAAATATCGTTTCCATCTTAATATCATCTTCCATCATCATTAAAGCACCAGCTTCAGCAACGACGGTTTCCTGTGGATCTAATTCTACCTCTACAAATTGCATATCATCGCCGTAAAGCTTGTAATCAATCTCATGATTATTCATGCACTCGCCTCCAGAAAAAAGTTATTTGTTAGATAATACTGCGTAAGTGTACAAAAAGTTTCATAATTTAGAGAAAAATATTTCACGGGAATATATATGAGAGAAAAAGGGTTTAAAGTAGAAAATGTAGAATAAAATTACATAAAAGGGGGTCTGAAAGATGGGAGTGAAAAATTATATTAATGGACATTGGGTGGCGGCAAGTGTCAAAATGATGCCGGTTATCAATCCCGCCACGGGTGAACAACTTGCAACAATCCCATTGTCGACTGCACATGAAGTAAATGAGGCAGCAATTGCCGCAAAACATGCACAAAAACAATGGGCACAGGTTCCCGCACCAAAACGAGCGGATTATTTATATGAAATTGGTTTTAAATTAAAAGAGAAGAAAGAATACTTAGCGGAGCTGCTCACAAAAGAGATGGGCAAAGTGATTGAAGAGGCACGCGGTGAAGTACAGGAAGCCATTGATATGGCGTTTTATATGGCGGGTGAAGGGCGTCGCTTATTTGGTGAGACTGTTCCTTCCGAGCTTGCCAATAAATTTGCGATGAGTGTGCGTGCACCAGTTGGGGTAGCGGGTCTCATTACACCATGGAATTTTCCAATCGCCATTGCATCGTGGAAAGCGTTTCCGGCACTTGTTTCAGGGAATACAGTCGTGTGGAAGCCGTCAAATGAAGCACCACTCATGGCCTATGAACTCGGTAAAATTTTTGAAGAGGTCGGTTTGCCACCTGGTGTTGTCAATATTGTGTTTGGTACGGGACCTACTGTGGGCACTGCGATAGTAGAGCATCCGGACATTCGCATTATTTCATTTACGGGGTCGAATGCAACTGGTAGTAAAGTAGCTGAACTTGGGGGCAAACTGTTAAAAAAGGTATCGCTTGAACTGGGCGGCAAAAATGCAGTCATTGTGATGGATGATGCCAATATCGAATTAGCGGTGGAAGGCATCTTATGGAGTGCTTTTGGAACAGCAGGGCAGCGTTGTACAGCGTGTAGTCGTGTGATCGTGCATAGAGATGTGAAAGAGGAAGTGGTTCATCGCTTATTAAAGGCAATGGACGAATTAACGATTGGAGACGGACTGGATCCAACGACAAAAGTAGGCCCTGTGATCAATAAAGCAGCACTAGAGAAAATTAATCATTACGTGCAAATCGGTAAACAACAAGGCGCTACATTGGTACGTGGTGGCAATATTTTAACAGAGCCACCCTATGACAAAGGCGTTTATTTTGAACCGACGCTCTTTACGGATGTACGACCAGATATGATTATCGCACAAGAGGAAATTTTCGGACCTGTCATTAGTATTATTGAAGTAGGGAGTCTAGAAGAGGCGATTGAAGTCAATAACGGCGTGAAATTTGGTCTCTCTAGTTCTATTTTCTCGCAAGACGTGAATACGATTTTCAAAGCACAACATTTACTTGATACGGGCATTGTGTATGTCAATGCAGGCACAACAGGCGCAGAAATTCACTTACCATTCGGTGGCACAAAGGGAACAGGGAACGGTCATCGTGATTCTGGTCAGGCCGCACTTGATGTGTATACAGAGTGGAAGAGTATTTATGTGGACTATAGTGGGAAGTTACAGCGTGCACAAATTGACACTTAACAATACAAGCAAAGGGGGATGTTTTGTATGAAAGTAGTCGTTTTAGGGGCGGGCTTGATGGGGAAAGAGGTTGCGCGTGATTTAGTTGCAAGTGATCATGTAGAAAAAGTATTGTTAGCAGATATCGATACAGAGGCAGCGAAAGCATTTGCTGCAACACTTGATACAAATAAAATTGAGGTTGTCGCATTAAATGCAGAATGCGATCAAGCACTACGAGATGTGATCATACGCGGGAATGTTGTAGTCAATGCATTATTTTATACATTTAATGAACGTGTCGCACAAGCGGCCATTGAAACAGGGGTACATGCAGTCGATTTAGGCGGGCATATTGGGGGTGTCACAGAGAAGATTTTACAACGCACAGAGGAAGCAAAGAGAAATAATGTGACAATTATACCGGATTTAGGGGTAGCACCGGGTATGATTAATATTTTAACAGGATACGGTGCCACAAAATTAGATAAAGTGGAATCGATTAAATTATACGTAGGTGGCATTCCGACTGAACCAAAACCGCCACTGCATTATACACGTGTATTCTCACTGGAAGGTGTATTTGATCATTATACAGAACCAAGTAAAGCGATTCAAAAAGGGAAATTGACAGAAGTGGAGTCGCTGACAGGCATTGAACCGATTTATTTTGAGGAGTTTGGTGTATTAGAAGCGTTCTATACATCAGGTGGGATTTCAACGTTGTACAAAACGTTCCCGCATGTCAAAACACTTGAGTATAAAACGATTCGCTATAAGGGGCATGCAGAAAAGTTTAAACTGCTTGCCGATTTGGGCTTTTTAAGTAAAGACAATACAGTACAAGTCGAGGACCAAGACATCTCTGTACGCACGGTTGTACGTGAAGCATTAAAGAAAAAGCTGGATCTTGGGAAAAAGATAGATGCCGTGCTGCTTCGTGCGATTATTGCGGGCCAGAAAGATGAAGAGCAATATACGTGTGAATATGAGATGGTCGTGCGTAAAGATGTAGCAGCGAATATTACGGCGATGGCCCGTGCAACGGCCTGCACTGTATCGGTTGTGGCACAAATGATTGGCAATGGGGTGATTGCACAACGCGGTGTATTTCCGCCAGAGACCGTCGTACCAGGCAGCGAGTTTATTCAAGAGATGACAAAACGCGGCATTGTTATTAAAGAAACATCCCATCGCTCATCCATGATTGTGAAATGGTAAGCTGACAATTTTATATGTACGGAGTAATGCCTCGAATTTGTTTCGAGGCATTAGTTTTTGTTATTAAACGTACTCGCTCTCCGCAAAAATCAACTGGTCCCCCTTATTGGATGCGTGGACAAGCTAAAATCACAATCGTAGGCTTTTATGACGAGGATAAAAATAGAGGTATTCGTAACAAGTGGTGGAATCCCCCTCTTTCATTGTTATGGATTACTAAATAATTTACATATTGTTAAGTAAATAGAACACCCGACATCTTAAGTTTAAATTAAGAGGAAATTTACTTTGTTTCCAAATATATTAATTAGTAGCAAGTAAAACGTGGTAAATTATTAGTACATCTAAGAATGGGGAAAATACATATGAAAAAATCACTTATTTTATTTTCAGCACTTTGTTTGTTTGGTTGCAGCGACAAGAGTTCTGATGAAGTTGCAAAACAGGTCAACTACTATTTTTCGGAAGAACCTAAAGCTTGTGCATACGTTTTTTATGATGTAAAAGGAGCGCCAGCATTAGAACTTAAAGACCAAAATATTAATTTCAATTTCGACGAACAAAACATCATTACAACAAGTTCTCCATTAGAATTTGGCTGGAAGTCGAAGGACAAACCTGGAGTTAAAACTTATAATTATTACAATAGCCACGGTTCAAAAATAGCAGATGAAGAGGCTTCTAAAAGCATCACAGGTACTACTACAGTTGCCGGTATAGAACATGATTTCACTGAAATCCATTTTAACGATAAAGAAGAATGCTTCTCCGATGATTCTTTTGAAAATAATAAAATATTTTCTGAATTAATAGATAAATTATACAAATAAAATAATTAATAACTAGGTTTTTATTCAATTCCTCCCTTTTATGAGTGTAAGGCGCAAATATTCTTACATATTGAATAAAAGGGAGGAATATTTTCTGCTTTTCTTGCTGAACAATATATTTCTTGCAATTATTTACATAATGTTGATTAAAACATTGCATGCAAAAGGTTATCAATAAGCTACCTAATACTATTTAATACGTTAAGTGCATTTCCTAAATTAGTAGCTTCATAGTATTTTAAACAGTCTAATCTACGCTACCAATGTAAATAACTTGTCCAATCATAAACCAATCCAGTCACTATCTTCTACTACATTACTTTTAAGTCGGCGGTTTCTCACCCCGCGTTCAATTAATTAAAATACCTTTATCGTTACGCTTTTTAAAGATTAGCATTTAAACCTTTTCCGTTGCTCAATAATTTGTTTTCATAACGAAAAGTATAGGGTAAAATTACCAATTTTATTTTTAAATGTTAAAATAATAACTAACAGTGATTTTATTTAAATCGTTAGGGGGGATTCGTCATTCCAAAATGTACAATTAATAATGTAGATTTATACTATGAAACTAAAGGTACGGGTGAACCAATAATTTTTACCCACGGTGCATCATGGGATCATAAACAATGGGATAAACAGATAGATTATTTTTCTCAATATTATCAAACCATCACCTGGGATGTTCGTGGTCATGGAGCATCCTCTCTTCCAAAAGGGAAGGTGTATGCAGAAGATTTCAGAAAAGATTTAATTGGCTTGATGCATCATCTACAAATTAAAAATGCTCATTTATGTGGTTTATCAATGGGGGGGCACATTTCTTTACAAACAGCTATTCATCATCCAGAATACGTAAAATCTCTTGTATTAATAGGTACACCCTTCACAAACCAATTCAATTGGTACGAAAAGTTACTAGTTCCTATTAATCGTTTTTCCAACTTGTTTATTCCGATGTCACTTTCTGCAAAAATGCAGGCGTATACATTATCTAAGTTTAAAAAGGAAAATAAACACTATATTAATTCCACAGTTGCATCGATGTCTTATAAGAATTGGGTCCGTATATGGGATGCCGTCTCCAAAATGGAAAGTGGAAATGAATTAGATAAAGTGAATTGTTCTACATTAATATTATACGGTGACCACGATACTCTGATCAAAAGACAGCAGGAGTATCTACATAACAATATTAAGCAATCACAATTGAAAATTATAGACAATGCCCATCACGCAACTAATTTAGATAATCCAACTCAAGTAAATGAACATATCCACCAGCACCTTATAAACCCATCCGCTATGTATTAAAACTTTTTGTGCAGTAAGTTCAATACTGTTATTTTTTACTGCAAAATATGTTTCTATTATTTGGGGAATATAATTTCATTTCATCATTTATGATGAATAGCCAAAATGATAATAAGATACAGACTCATTATCATGATAGAGGTTCGAGGCATTTTATAATTGAAAAATTAACAAAAAATTATGAATAAACTGTAACTTTTTCTGCGTGTGTCAGTCTAATCTGAAAAGAAGGGGTGTGAAGAAAAATGAAGTATAAAGGCAAGTGGTATGTGGGCGGCGTTGTGACATTTATCGCGGCTTTAACAATTGTAGCGGTGTCTTTCTTTAGTCAACAAGTGCAAGTGTATGCAACGTCCGCTATTTTTGAAAATCAGCAATTTTATGCAAGCTTTAATGAAGCATTAAAAGAGGAAAGCCTTACAAACGGGACGATTTCGATTACAGATGCAAAAGGAAATGTAGTAAAACCGAAAATGTCCATTGAGGAAAAGGTGCTTATTATTCATGATTTACCGAAAGGGGATTATACGATTCATGTCGCAGAACAGGCTTTCAAAAAAAGGGTAAGTGCCGGGGCAACGGTGACATTTTCGGTCGTAGATGAGCTGCAAACGATTGCATCACTAGAGGACTTAAAAACATATTTCCAGTCGATTTTAAATGAACAGCAAGTAACGATGCGAGACGGAGATGCTCTAGTGGATGTAGAAGAGGAATCAACGGAAATGGCCAATTCGAGCTCAGATAAAGCCGTATCGCACTCTGAAACGAACAACCAAGTGGACGGGATTGAAGAAGGGGATATCGCAGTTACAGATGGCAAGTATATGTACACGATGACAGACCATACAGTGTTTATTACTGATGCGAAGCGGCTAAAAGTAGTGGGTAAAATCGAATTAAAAGACGTGTATCCATCAAAGCTATTGTTACACGATAACAAACTGATTGTATTATACGACCAATATATCGAGTCCCGGACAAAAGAGGGATATTATGCAGGGATAATGATGACCAAAATGGCGATTTATGATGTAACGAATCATCAAAAGCCAAAATTAGTTCGGGAAGTGGGGCAAGAAGGCCATGCAGTGGGGGTGCGCGAATATAAGGATGTGTTATATATCGTGACGAATACGGCACCAAATTATTGGTTGCTCCGAGAGGAAGAAGAGGTGGAGTTGCGTCCGCAATTATACGACTCAAATGATTCGTCTATTACGCATGCAGCACTAGACAGTATTCGTCTGTTCCCTGGCAGTAAGGAAGCGAACTATACAATCGTTTCTGCAATGGACTTAAATCATTATGAAACAGCTGAATTTAAAGCACAGACGTTCTTAGGTGCCGGGTCAGGCATGTATATGTCAACAAAAGCCATTTACATGACGGCGCCAAACTATATGACATTCGCTCCAACGATTCGTGCTACAACGGAGATTGCTTTCCCGATGCGAAGCAATACAGAATTATATAAATTTGCGATTGATGGGACGAAAATTGAACTGACAGCACGTACAACACTGGAAGGGACGATTTTAAATCAGTTTTCGATGGATGAGCATAACGGATACTTCCGCGTTGCGACAACGACAGGCAGTGCATCTGGGAGAGAGGCTAACTCGAATAATCACTTAATCATTTATGATGAGCGTTTAAATGAGGTAGGTAAATTAACGGATTTAGCACGTGGTGAGCGTATTTACTCTGTGCGCTTTATGGGAGAGAAAGCGTATATTGTGACGTTTAAAGAAACAGACCCGCTCTTTGTCATTGATGTAGCAGACCCTACGAACCCCAATGTACTCGGGGAGCTGAAAATTCCTGGCTTTAGTAATTACTTGCATCCACTCGACGAGAATCATTTAATCGGTATTGGCTATGATACAAAGGTAGAAGTGGACCCGTATTCTAAACAATCAATGGTGTATACAATGGGCATGAAGGTGTCGCTCTTTGATGTGACAGATGTCGCACATCCGATCGAAGTAGACAACGAGATTATCGGTGGACGTGGCACGTATTCAGATGTACAGCATGACCATAAAGCATTGTACCGTGATGCAGCGAACGGACATTACGGTTTCCCGATTGCCATTTACGATCAAGATGGCTATATCGGCTCGGGCGCACTTGTTTATCATATTACACCGGAGGACATTGAGTTAGCAGGGGATTTGGTGACAAAAGCAAAAAATGAGCAATATGAAGATTGGAGTAAAATGGTACGACGATTGCTGTATATTGAGGATACATTATATACGGTTGCGAACAATGAAATTACGGCTTATAACAAACACACATTTAAAAAGCTAAAAAGTATACCGCTTAAATAAAACAAAAGGCATCTAGGGGATCTCTAGATGCCTTTTGTGTATTACCGATAAGGTAGAATTTCGCTGACTGTGACAAACTCATAGCCTTCACTTGCTAAGTAGTCTAGGATGCCATTTAAGCCATCTGCTGTTGACTGATGAATATCGTGCATTAAAATAATGGCGTTGTTATGCATCTGTTGTTTAACGATTTGTACGAGTTGTTGAGCATCGCGGTGTTGCCAGTCGAGTGTATCGATTGACCAAAGCACGACATCATGCGGAATCATCTCATTAATCGCTTCGTTTGTTGCCCCGTATGGTGGACGGAATACAGTCGATTCTTGCCCAATCGCTTGCACAAGTGCTTGTTCTGTTAGTGTAAATTCATTCATAATTTGTGATTGTGGTAGTTTTGGTAATACGGGGTGACTCCATGTGTGGTTGCCAACCTCGTGACCGCGTTTTAGTACCTCACGTGCAATCTCAGGATAGTATTGTACACGATTACCGAGCATAAAGAATGTCGCTTTTGCGTTGTGGCGATCTAAGCTATCAAGAATTTGAGTTGTTACTTCTGGATGTGGTCCATCATCAAAAGTGAGGGCGACCTGTTTTTTGTTGTCATCGACTACACCATCTGCAGGTGCATCGACTTCCACCATTTGCATTTGGAATGCTGAGGCAAGCAGTGGATTTAAAAATGACATCGATACTTGCACGGAAATCGGACCTTGTTCAGCTGGTGCAATCGTTCCTTCATCAAAATAAATGTATAGCTCATCTTGATGAATGGCGAATTTATCAAATAATACCCATCGCGGTTCCGTTGCTAAGTCCACTTCTTTAGCGATTAATACGTCTTGTAAATCTGTGTTGGCTTTTAGTAATTCACGGACATGGCTTGCAAACGTTTCTAGGTTTTTAGTATCTTCTCCAAGGAGTGTACGAATATCTAACACTTGTGCTGTTTCAATATGATAGAAAACCGTTTTTAATGTTGTCTTTGTCGATTTCTCATTTGTCGACATACGTTCCGTAAAAACAAAAGAATAATAATGTTCGTTATATTGATATGTATCAAAGTGAATATTCAGTTCACCAGAAAGTTTTTCTACTTTGCGGGCATCTTTCTTTGGTCGCATCGCATTTATGTAGGCTTTTTTAGAAGAGTTAATATAATCTTCAATTAGCACATTAAAATTCTCATCGTTTGTTTGTGGGTATTGGATCGCAAACGGCAAGTCCGGGTCATTTGACATATCAGAAATGATGCGAATGCCTGGGAATGCAGATTCTGCTTCGGTTATACTTGAATCAACAATCGAATCTGTTGCAATCACTTCATTGTCATGACCAGTTAATGTATCGTCCATAATGGTAAAGAAAATAATAATACTAACTAATAATAAGATGGAAGTAATCAACGCCAGATCAATCCAAGGTCCGCGTTTTTTCTTCCGTGTAATTCTCATGATGTTTGTGCTCCTCTCTATGATGTAACATATGTATCAGTTTTTTGAAAAAAGAAGTTGAGCTTTCGCTATTTATTCGTTAAGATGTGTCTAGTTTAAAAGGAGGTTCCGTTCCATATGAGCATGCATGAAAAAAACAATGAAATGGCCATTGACTGCATTTTACTAGCAGGTCGTATTATGATGGAAAGCGGGGCCGAAACTTATCGTGTAGAAGATACGATGCTTCGAATGGCGCGGTCGCAAAATTTAGAAGGTGCACAAAGTTATGTGACGCCGACAGGGATTATTTTTTCGCTTGGCCGAACACAGCCTACTAGAATTACATCTATTTCGACAAGAATTACGGATTTGCATAAAATCACACTTGTAAATAATGTATCTCGTAAACTTACATCTCACATCATAACACTAGAACAGGCGTATGACGAGTTAAATAAGATACAGAAAACGAATTATTTCTTACCAATTATTATACAAATGTTGGCAGCTTCTGTCGCTAGTAGTTGTTTCTTAATTTTGTTTAATGGACACTGGTCAGATGTCCCAGCTGCTTTTGTAGCAGGGGGTATTGGATTATATGCTGTGACGGTTGTCCATGATATGACAAGAGTGAAATTTTTCTCTGAATTTTTTGCTGCACTTGTCGTTGGGGTCATTGGCTTTTTAGCCGTGAAATACGGTTTAGGGACACATTTAGATAAAATTCTACTTGGTGGTGTCATGCCACTCGTGCCAGGGTTACTTATCACAAATGCAGTACGGGATATGATGGCAGGGCATTTTACAGCAGGAATGGCAAAAGGGGCAGAAGCCTTTTTAACAGCCTTTGCGATCGGTTCAGGCATCGCACTTGTGCTGTCGTTTTAAGGAGGCGCATCAATGGACATTGTGATACAAATTGGACTTAGTTTTTTAGGAACCGCTTGCTTCGGTGTCATTTTTAATGTGCCGATCAAAGCGATTCCGTGGTGTGGTATCGTCGGGACACTTGGTTGGACGATTTTCCATGTATTATCGCAGGCGGGTGTATATGAGGTGCATGCCTCGTTTGTTGGGGCGTTTGTCGTCGCCATTGTTGCCTACATTTATGCGCGTCGCCTCCGGATGCCGATGATTGTGTTTAGTGTATCGGGCATTATTCCGCTTGTCCCAGGTGGCATTGCTTATAATGCGATGCGCAGCGTGGTAGAAGTCGATTATTTAACGGGGATGGAGTACGGGATGCGTGCCTTTTTAATCTCAGGCGCCATTGCGATGGGGCTTGTTTTCGCAGAGGTGATCATGCAATTAATGTTCCGCTTTATGCGCAAAGGTCGCACATCGATTCAATCCTTTGTAAAAGAAAAGAAAGCGACAAAAATGCCACCTAAAGTGACGAGGTAAATCATCCACTATGCATGGAACACAAAAGGACTACTCGGATTCGAGCAGTCCTTTTTATTAGTGTGCTTTATATAAACGTTCGATATCTTCCCACTCCACAGGTTTGCTAATGTAGTAACCTTGTATGCTGTCGCAACCATAGCTTTCAAGTAAGCTCTTTTGTTCTTCTGTTTCCACACCTTCTGCTAGTACAGTTAAGTTCATGGATTTGCCGAGTTGGATCATGCCATCAATGAGGCGCTGTGTTTTTTCAGATTTTGTTAAAGAACTAATAAATGTCTGATCAATTTTTAAAATTTCAATTGGTAATAGTTGCATATAGCGGAATGATGCATAGCCAGTCCCAAAGTCATCCAGGACAAAGACAATTCCTTTTTCTTCAAGTTGACGCATTTGATTAATAATGGATGTTTCGCCTTCTGCTTCTAATGCGAACTTTTCCGTAATTTCAATTTGAATGAGCTGAGCAGGACAATTTGTTTTCTCTAATGTTTCTAAAATGGACTTTGCCATGTTTTTATCGCGGAACTCACGTACAGAGGAGTTGATGCTCACTTTCACATGTATCCCTGCATGATGCCATGCGACCGCTTGTTCACATGCTTTTTCTAACATAAAGGCACCGATACGATTGATCAAGCCTGTTTCCTCGGCGACTGGAATAAGCTCATCTGGTGACACGACGCCAATTTCCTCATCTGTCCAACGTACAAGCGCTTCAACTGTTGTAATTTTCCCTGTTTGTAAATCCATTTGCGGTTGGTATAAAACTTGTAAATTTTGCTGATTCAGCGCAAGCAGTAAACGTTTTTCAATCACAGCTTGGCGATTTAATGTTTTATGTGTTGCTCTTGATAGCGAAGCGATATTGTTGCCACCTGCTTCACGTACAGTAGCAATTGTCGCAAGCGATGCTTTCATTAATTGTAAAAAAGTCGATTGATCTTCAGGGTAACGCGAAATACCGCCGCTAATGGCAAGTGGAATCGCGATGTTATCATTGTAAATTGGGTGTTGCTGCAAGTAGTTTAAGAAGCCTTGTATAAACCATTCCGGTAGTGGGGTAATGACAACGAATTCATGTTCATTGATACGTGCCATTGTGCTATCCTGAAAGTACATTTTCATACGCTTCGTAAATTCTACGATTAACCCATTTTCGATTTCCTGATCATGTAAGTCTTTAATTGTATAAAATTTATCAATGCTTAAATACACGAAGGAGAAGTGGCGACCTTCTGCAATCATTTCTGTAATGACGCTTTCTAAGCGGTGTACATTCATCAATCCTGTTTGTGCATCAATGAAAGCAATTTTTTCGAGTTGTAGCTGAATCGTTTTTTCTTTTGTAATGTCCTTTTCAATCAGGATAAAGCGTGTATCCTCTGATTTCGTTCCGATTGTCGGGATAGCGGTTAAATACACCCAGTACGATTCTCCGTTTTTCGTTACTTTTTCAACTTCACCTTGCCAAATCTGTCCGTTGTTTAATGTTTTCCAAATCGTTTGGGCTATTTTTTCACTATCTGGTGTTTCAGGGAACAACCGCCAGAACGTTTTACCTACTACGCGCTTAGGTGTCCAATTACTTGTTTTTAAAAAGTGCTGATTACCATTTACAATGAAGCCTTCGTGATCCAGCGTGACCGTCATAAAGGAAGATTGAATACCGTTACGAAGGTCGACCAGTTCTTGATAGTTATCACCTATTGTGTGCACAGCATCCAGTGGTATACCCATGACGAATAATGCTTGTTCATCATTAAATAAACAACGTTTTGTAAACAAAGAAACATCGATGAGGTTGCCATTGCTCATTACGAGCTGTAAATTATTAAAACGGATAGCTTGTTCACTCGTTAAAATGACGTTCCAAGCTTCTTCGTGTACAGAAGCAAATAAGCTGTTTCGTAAAGAATTTTGCGCAAAGTCATCTGCTTTATAGCCGAAATAAACCTCGCTCCAATTATTCCATTCTAACAAATCACCTTGAAGATTCATGACAAAAGATGGGAAAGGGGTATGGTCGACTAGTTCATTCTTCATTTGTTCAATCGGTAGTGGGCTCATAGATTACGCCTCCCTATTTCAGAAATGTATAACAATATTATAGGTAATATCAGTCGCATAGTCACTATTAATGTAATATTAATATTTAATAAAGGTAGATATAAGGTCTTTTTTCTTACTTTTTATGATAAATAGTAATGGGATTATAGAAATAAGAAATCAGTAGAGAGCGTTGGTGAGAAGGAATTGACGTGCTAAAGTGGTGAAATCGAACTGCTTTTAAAAGTAGAGACGATTATGTCATAATATTTTGGAAAGAAATTAGAGTCTCGAATTAATTGGTGAGGAGATGCTGTTGTGAAGACTGTTTTTTCTTATATAAAACCTTACAAGTGGCCAGCGATGATTGCATTAACGTTAATGCTGATTGAGCTATTTGTGGAGCTTGTACAGCCGCTTATTATTGCCAAAATTATTAATGATGGTATTTTGCAAGGGAATACAGGTGTCATTGGACAATGGGGAGTAATCATGTTTGGATTAGCAGGTGTTGCCCTAGTTTCAGGTATTGCCAATTCTTATTTTAGTGCACATACTGCGCAAAGTTTTAGTTATGATTTACGCAATGCATTATTTCGGAAAATCCAGTCGTTTACGATGGCGACTTATTTGAAGTTTCCGACGTCCAGCTTAATTACGCGTTTGACGAGTGATATTACACAGGTGCAGAGTGTGCTATTTATGAGTTTACGTATTATGCTTCGTGCGCCGCTATCTGTGATTGGCAGTATTACGATGGCGTTTTTCGTTAATGCCAAAATGGCGATGTTTTTACTGATAGGGGCACCTTTTTTACTTATTTTTTTAGGAGTTATGGTGAAAAAAGGAGTTACATATTTTTCCGTGGTGCAATTCCGTCTAGACCGTGTGAATCGCGTGTTGCAAGAAAGCTTACAAGGGATTCGATTAGTGAAGGCGTATATGCGTGGACAATATGAGGCGACACGCTTTAGCAAAGTGGCGTCTAACTTGCAAATTGATACGGTGAAGGCGCTACGTACGATGGAATTAATCATGCCTGTGTTGACGCTTGTCATGAACTTTAGCTTACTTGCGGTATTGTGGTTTGGCTCTGTGGAAGTGCGCAGTGGCGATGCACAGGTCGGTGATTTAGTCGCGATCGTCAACTATACAATGCGTGTAACAGGTGCGTTTTCAATGTTTGCGTTTATTATTATTGCCTTTGCACGGGCGAAAGCGTCTGCTGAACGGATGGAAGAAATTTTGTTGATCGAAGAAGGAACGGAAGAGAAAGTAGGGGTTCGAGAGTTCGATGCATCAAAACTAGGTACAGTGTCATTTCGTAACGTCACGTTCCAATATCCTAATACGAACGTCGACGTGTTATCCAATATATCGTTTTCGGTCTCACAAGGTGAAAAGCTGGCCATTATGGGGGCAACTGGTGCTGGGAAGTCGACGTTACTGAACTTAATTCCTCGTTTTTATGATGTCTCTGCGGGAGAAGTGTATGTCAATGGTCGGAACGTGCAAGCGTGGGATTTAGATGTACTGCGTGAGATGATTGGCTTTGTGCCACAGCAATCGATGCTTTTCACCGGGTCTATCTTTAATAATGTACGCTGGGGGAAGCAAGAGGCAGAGCTAGAAGAAGTCCAAGTAGCGGCCGCACAAGCGCAAATTCATGGGGCAGTGGAAAGTTTTCCGGACGCGTATGACACACGTGTCGGTCAAAAAGGGGTTAACTTATCGGGTGGTCAAAAGCAACGTCTATCCATTGCCCGTGCATTAATCCGAAAATCAACTATTTTAATTTTGGATGATAGTACGTCAGCACTCGACGTGAAAACAGAGGCAGCGCTATGGGAGGCATTAGCGAAAGAGCAGGCAACGATGCTCGTCGTGACACAAAAAGTCCGAACGGCTCGCGATGCCGATAAAATTTTACTATTAGATGAAGGGCAAGTGGTTGGCTTTGGCACACATGAACAACTGCTTCGCACAAGCCCGCTTTACGAGAAAATTGTAGCGTCACAGCAGGAGGTGGAGTAGGTGAAATTCATACAAAATCCTTTTGGCTATGAGCGTATTTTAAAGAAGGAAGATTTAGGATCGGGCAAAAAACCAAAGGGCGCGCGTGCCAGTGACTGGAAAAACACGCTCAGTCGAATTTGGCGCATTGTTGACGAACAGCGTGCCTTATTAGTCATGGTGCTTTTCATGGTTGTCATCAGCTCCGCTTTATCGTTGATTGGACCATTTTTAGTCGGTCGTATTATTGACCATTATGTCGTGCCTGGTAAATTTGAAGGGATGCGTACGATTATTCTAGCGCTAATCGGTGTGTATGTCGTGCTGTCGATTTCTTTATTTTTGCAAAACTACTGGATGATTGGCATCGCACAGCAAACGATTTATCGAATGCGTACAGGGGTGTTTGAGAAGTTACTAAGGCTACCTGTTTCATACTTTGATCAACGGCAACATGGGGAGCTGATGAGCCGGGCGACAAATGATATTGAAACGGTGAGTTCGACATTAAACAGTTCTTTCATTCAAGTATTTTCAAGTGTGCTGACATTAACGGGCACGGTCCTTGTTATGTTGTATTTAAGCCCGCTCTTAACAGTGCTGACAATGACTATTATTCCGCTCATGTTTTGGGCGATGCGCTGGATTACACGCCGTACGGGGAAGCTGTTTAAAGAGCAGCAAGCTGCATTAGGGGCTTTAAATGGGATGATTGAAGAAACGATTTCCGGTCAACGTGTAGTGAAGGCATTTTCACAGGAAGATCGAGTGATTGAGGAGTTTAGAGCGAAAAGCAGCCGTCTTCGCACAGTTGGCTTTTGGGCGCTTTCGTATTCAGGCTATATTCCGAAGGTGATGAATGGATTAAACAATATGAGCTTTGCGATTGTCGCGGGGATTGGCGGATTACTCGCATTAAACGGCCATGTCTCCATTGGAACGATTGTTATTTTCGCCGAATATGCGCGCCAGTTTACGCGTCCGTTAAACGACTTAGCGAACCAGTTTAATACGGTGTTATCAGCTATTGCCGGTGCGGAGCGTGTATTTGCTGTGATGGATGAGCCGGCTGAGGAAGATAACGGAAGTAAAGACGTGCAGCTTCGTGGTGCTGTCGCCTTTCGAGATGTCTCCTTTAAATATGATGTAAATGCAGAGAATGACACACTACGGCATGTGAATTTTGCCATTGAGCCGGGACAAACGGTCGCGTTAGTCGGTCCAACAGGTGCAGGGAAAACAACGATTATGCAGCTAATTGCAAGGTTTTATGATACAACAAGTGGTCGTGTTGAATTTGATGGTCGTGATGTTCGTTCCATTGCACGCCAAACGCTACGTAGTCAAATGGCGTTTGTGCTGCAAGACCCGTTTTTATTTGAAGCAACAGTGTACGATAATATTCGGTACGGAAAATTAGACGCGACCGATGAAGAGATTGTCGAAGCCGCGAAAAAGGCGAATGCCCATGATTTTATTATGAAACTACGAGAAGGCTATAACACCGTATTATCAGCGGATGGCAGTGAGATTTCACAAGGGCAAAAGCAGTTGTTATCGATTGCGCGTGCGTTAGTGGCAGACCCGGTCATCTTACTGTTAGATGAGGCAACGAGTTCCATTGATACGGTGACCGAAATGAAAATTCAAGAAGCGCTGGAAGTACTGATGGAAGGACGCACAAGCTTTGTCATTGCGCATCGATTAAATACGGTACGGAATGCAGATGTCATCCTTGTGTTGCAGCAAGGGGAGATTGTAGAAGCCGGCTTGCAGGAGGAGCTCATTGCGCGCGATGGGATGTATGCAAGCATGCTGAAGGCTGGAAAAGATATCGATGAATTGTTAGATCGGTAAATATGGGAGAAGTCGCGTAAAAATTGGTGAAACCCGCGTAAAAGTGAAGGAAAACCGCGCATAACTCTGTCATCAACACTAATTGCATATTACGAATCGTTCCTCTAAAATAAAGAACATCATTTTACAAGGAGTACGGAATATGAATTTTTCATTTATGACGGTATCGTTTCCCGTTGATGCAGAAACGTGGAGGGAAATGAAGGGGCTTTGTGAGGAAGCCTACAAAATAGATGGGGTCCACTACGAATCAATTTTAAATTTGCCGAATGCACAAAACTATGAGGCATCTGGATTTTTTGTGCTCGTTTATAATGACGAAGACAATCAATTAGTCGGTTTAGCAAGTGCGATTGATTTATTAGGGCTGAATACGTACGAATGGTCGATTGTCGTATTACCGATGTACCGTCAAATCGGGCTAGGGGACGCGGTTTATCAAGTTTTACGTGAAGGGCTGGATGTACGAGGTTCGGACGGCGAACTCGCGCTCATGATGGAAGGTGTTGTGAGTGGCAAGGCGTTTTTAGAAAAGCGCGGTTATGTGTATAGTTTTTCAGAAGCAACACTGGAAGCCCGTGCCGAAAAAGTAGAAACGCGTGATAATGTAACGATTCGTCCATTTAAGTTGACGGATACGGAAGCACTCGTGGAAATTTTCTGTGAAGCCTTTGGGGATTTGCAGGAAGAAGCGGTCGAGCTAATTACCTTTAATTCACAGACAGAAGGACTTGTGCTGTGGGTTGCCGAAGAAAAAGGGACAGTCGTTGGTACCGTGACGACACGTAAAGAAGGAGACGCCCATTGGGTAACAGCACTTGCGGTGCATCCAACATACGGCGGACGTGGCATTGGTACCGCGCTACTTAATTCGGTTAAGCAGCTTGCGTTTAACGGCGGTGAACAATTTGTCCTATTAGATGTAGAGCTTGATAATAATCAAGCACTGGCCGTTTATCAAAAAGCAGGTTTTAGTAAATCTGCACAAGTCGATTATTTTGCATTTGGCGGGTCATGATTTAGGCGGGGAATGCTCGTTCGTAAGCATTATTTTGAAGTTCAAAAGGGCATAATCGTACGTGTAGTAGCATATACTCCTATAAAGGAGATGATACGATGCGAATGCCCGCGTTACCGAAAGATAAGCCAGCGTCCAACCGTACGTCAGCGATTCACCGTTTAAAGGAAACATTAAGTAAATTAAAACGTAAAAGTCTATTTGTGAAAGTGCCTGAACGAAAATAAGCTACGCCGATGCGAGAGATCAGCGTAGCTTTTTCTAATGGTCAAACACTTTATAACAAAAACGTTTCCCGACTCGGGCCTATTAAATACAGTTCGTGCATAGCCCGTGTTAACGCCACATATAACAGCTTGCGGTCAATTGGATGATTATAAAAGGGTGTGTCGAATGCGGCAATGATGACCGCATCAAATTCCAGTCCTTTTGCTAAATGACTTGGGACGACAAGGAGTTTTGATTGGTCAAGTGTAGCTGATTCATCGAGTAAATTCACGTCCATGCCAGCTGCGGTTAACTGTGCCACCATCGTTTTGGCGTCGGCCGTTGTTTTAGCAATTAACGCAATGGAGCGGTGTCCGTTACTTTTTATTTGCTGATAGATTTCAGAAATAATAGCAGGGTCAAATGCCTCGCATGGCATAAAGGTCGGTTCTTGTCCATGCCTGACAACAGGCTCTACTAGCGGTAAATCTTCAGGCATCTTGGCTAAAATTTGATTGGCTACGTCCATAATTTCAATCGTTGTCCGATAGCTTTTTTGTAAAGTCGCATAGGTTGCTCTTGGGAATAGCTTCAATACGGAATCCCACTCGGTTAATGAACGATAGCTATGAATCCCTTGTGCCAAATCGCCCACCATTGTAAACATATCAGTTTCTAATCCAGCCTTTAGGGCGGCTAATTGGAATAAGGAATAATCCTGGACTTCATCGATAAAGACGACACGCATTTTCCACTTGTCTGGGATGCCTTTTATACGGGCATGTAAATAATACAACGCCGCTAAATCTTCCAGTACCCATGCTTCTTTTTGATGGGCCGTTACAAATTGCTCGATTTCCTCAAACGACCATTCTGGTGCCAGTTCTGCTAGTAACATCCGATTCGTGACAAGCTCACGGTACATCGGTTTTATTTTGGCTTTTTCAAATTTCCGCATATAGCTCGTGGCAATGGATTTTGTCTCTTGTTTAATTTTCGGGATACGCTCATCACGTTCATCGATATACTTTGTGACGATCCGGCGGCGTCTTTCATCATCGTGAATGCCGTTAAGCGCACGACCAATCGCCTCCTCGTACTTGGCATTTAATGTGTGTAAAACAGCGGTTGTTTTTCGTTTTACCTCGGTTTGAATGACCTTCTTAATGCGTTCAAGGCGCTTTTCAATCGGCATGTACGCAAATTCAATGAGAAATAGCTTTTGCAGGTGATGGGCCCGCATAATACGGTATTTTTCAATGAACACATCGTCAAAGAGCGCAACGAGTTGTTGCTCGTGCCGTTTGAGATAGCGATCCATTATATGTTTGTATAACATCGAACCCTTGATTTGAGCGATATTAAAGCGCGGGATGATGCCCGTATTGTTTTCTACGATACGCTCGAGCTGTTCGTTTGGATTTTGTAGTTTTAATTTGACGCCAATGGCATGTTGTACATAATCGGCATAGGTAGTTTGGCAAATGCGGTCAACGCCAAGCTCGGGTAATACCTCACCAATGTATTCGATAAATAAGTTGTTCGGCGCTAAAATCATGAGTTGCTCCGGCTTAAAATGCTCGTCCATCGTATATAAAAAGTAAGAAATACGGTGAAGGGCAATCGTTGTCTTTCCAGAACCAGCAGCCCCTTGTACTAAAATTGGTTGGCGCAAGTGCGCACGAATAATTTCATTTTGCTCTTTTTGAATCGTCGACACAATTTCGGTTAAACGGACGTCCGCTTTTCCTTCTAGTGCTTCCTGCAACAATTCATCATTAGTCGTTAAATCGACATCACGAAAATCAAGTAACTCGCCATTTTCAATTTTATATTGGCGCTTCGCAAACAGATGTCCGCTATGCTCCTCGTCTCGTACTATATACGTCAAATCCCCGAGCCGTCCGTCATAGTAAACATTGGCGACAGGAGAACGCCAATCGACGATGATGGGTTCATGTGTGTCTCGGTGAAAGAGCGAGGTTTTACCAATATATAAAAGCTCCTCTTGTTCTCCGTCTCGCTGAAAATGAATGCGCGCAAAATACGGCTTATTCATGACGCCTTCTAATGCTTCCTTCTGATCGCGCACCATTTCGAAAAAGCGCGAGTTCGTCAAAATATTTAAAAAGCTGTCACTGGAATCGATATAGTCTACGTTTGCCATAGCTGCTCGAATGTTTTCCTGTGACGATTTTAAATCAGCTTCCGAAATCGCTACTAATGTATCCATATAATTGCGCGTATTACGTAAGCGTTCTGTTTCTTGTTGGAAATCGGGATGTTGCATCGATGTCGCCTCCTATCGCTTCATCAAGTGAAATGTGGTAGGGGAGTCCCCCGTGAAGAAAATTGGAATTTCATCCTACTATATGTGCTATGATAGATTCAACAAATAGAGGAAGGGCAGGGATCGTTATGATGATGTTCGCTTCTGTATTTATTGCACTCAGTGTCATTTCAATAGCTGGCCTCCTATCTGGCATTATCCTTCATAAAGAACAGCAAGAAATGAAAGAGCTGTAGAGAAAACAATAAAAACAATAGCTCGCTCTCAGCGTAGGGCGAGCTATTGTTTTACCATTTGGCGATATGTTCTTCGATACAGCCAAGCATTTGGCTAATTTGTAATACGCCATTTTCTAGTTTGACGTATCCATTATAGTAGCCAACTAGTTGATGGACTTCTGAGCGAAAGAGCTTGGCATCTGTTTTGGCTACACGCTCAAAAAACGGGGTGAACGTTACATTCACGGTGTCGCTAAATTTAGACGTAATCATCCACGGCTTCATAAAGTGCGTTGGGTCATAGTGAAATAATACGTCTTCATGGATTTTAGTCATGACTCCGTCCACGAACACGGCATTTTCCGTCATACCGGTGCCATCTGTCCATTTACCACCGAAATTGAGCCCAATACGGCGCCCGCGCATTTTTTGGCTCGCCATGCCCCAGTTCCATGTTGCCTCGCGCGGCCACACACCGCGACCAAAATCAAGAACAGCATAACTTTCTTCTTCGTTAAAGGTGTAACGACGCTCACCGATTTTTACAATCCCAGTCGTCGGAAGGGTATGGTGTTTTGCGGTAAATTGGAACAGCTGACGATTCCACGGAATGACGACATTGAGTGAATCATCGTCTGCGGGGTGATGAATCGTTAATTCTGCCTGCAAGCGTTCCCCATCGAAATCTGGACATGTGACAGATAAATGGGTATCGCCATTAAAATAGGAAATGCGAATACGTAATTCACTATTGCCATAGCTGACGGTTTCGAGCACTTGTGTCGGCATTTTCACTTTTGTGCCGAGTGGAATGACAATTGTTTTTTCAACATAGCGTTGAGTCTCGTACTCTAGAAAATACACAAAGCAAACAGCTGCATAGTCCAGATGACTAATCGTGGCAGAAAATAAAATATCTTCTCCATATACACACCAATAATTCCACTTCTTTTTCCGCATAAAATGGCCGCTTAAGTTGCAATCGATGATGGGTTTTCGTGCATAGCCAATTGCTTCTGGGTTTAAATTCCCCTTTTTATCACAAAGCAATGTTGGTAGTAGTATTTCTCTTTCGGCATGCTGCTTCATGTCCTCATCCCCTTTACACCCTTCTTTTTATATCCATATTGTAACAAACTAAAAGCATATTTGTTGAGAATCGCACATGATATTTCACTATATTTTTGATTGGAGTAATTGCCAAATATATGTTGGTGCTCAGGCATATAAGAATAGAGAAAGGGGGCGTACCATATTCCGACATATTATAACCGTGATGCAGCGGTGGAATATGCAAACAGCTGGTGGGATGGCCGCAATCCGAACTTTCCATCCTTTGCCGTGGATTGTACAAATTTTATTTCACAATGTTTACTAGCAGGTGGTGCACCGATGTGGGGAGCACCAAACCGAGGAACGGGCTGGTGGATTACGTCTGGTTGGCGCAGTGGGCGAGAAGGGCATTATCCGAATGAAACGTGGAGCTATAGCTGGTCTGTGGCACATAGCTTAAGATGGTATCTTGAAACATCGAAGAGAGGGTTGACTGCGAAACAAGTCAGCGATGTTTCGGAGCTTGAGCTAGGTGACGTGATTTTATATGACTTTCAAGGAACGGGTGTCATTGATCATAGTACGATTGTGACGAGTATACGAAATGGTGTCCCATATGTGCATGCACATACAAACGATAGTGCGAACAGGCACTATGCATACCGCAATTCAGGGGCATACACACCAGATATCAAATATTATTTTTATAAAATTAGTGATGTGTTTTCAGGGTAGTATAATACGAGATTCCGATTGAAGGCTGTTTGAAAAAATAGTGAAATGTGTTAAGGTTGGTTGTAGGAAAAACAGACGACGTAAACACGAGTAGTTACGGTCTATTTTGAAGGAGTGATTTTGGAAATGAACACACAATCGTTATCGATCAGAGAAGCTATTATGAATCGCCGTTCGATTAAAGTATTTAACGGTCAGCCAGTGGATCGTGAAGATTTACTAACAATCATTGATGATGCAGTATGGGCGCCGAATCATGGCAATCGTGAACCGTGGCGTTTAGTAGTAGCGTGTGGTCCAGAACTAGCGCAATTGCATGAATTGTTACGCGATATCGCTGTTCCGAAATGGCGTGAGCTAGCAGCAGAAGAGCTTGAAAATCAGATGAAAAAATTCACGTTACCAGGTGGCTATGCGTTTGTCATCGTACCGGAAGATGTACGTCAAAAAGAGCGTTTAGAGGATTTAGGCGCAGCATCAAGCTTTATTCAAAATATGCAATTACTGGCATGGGATAAAGGCATCGGTGCTTGTTGGAAAACACCACCATTTTTAGATGCACCAAAATTCCGTGAAGCATTAAAGGTAGCACCAGGAGAACGTGTAATAGCGATGCTACAATTTGGTTATTTCGATGAATTACCAAAAGCAAAAGCACGTAAAACAGCAGAACAAATCGTCACAACGTTTGGCGAATAATAGAAAGGGAGTCACTTCAACTTTGTTGGAGTGGCTTTTTTCATGAGTAAGAAAGTATAAACTTTTTCAACTTGAAAGAGTGTCTAGCGCAAGCGGACCAGCCCCTCGTGATGTTTCGAAATTCTCTTCGTAGGAGCCTACCTTCAACGCATGTAGGGGGCGCTTGCACTTTTCTTATGAAATCGCTCTGTCGAAGAAAAAATAGTCGTAAAGGCATAAAATTATCAAGAGTAGGGCATTTTTATAGTAAAAGAAGGAGGTTGCTTTTTATGCACAAAATCAAATGGTTAGTTATTCCACTGAGCTTTTTACTACTAACAGCTTGTAATAAGGATAATGATGAAGCAACAAATGTACCGAATGATGCGCCAACACAACTAGAAAATGAAACAACGGCAGGTGGTAATGGTACAAATGTGACGAATACACAAGCAGCGAATGCACCATTTAACTTTACGCATTTTTCATTAGATGTGGATTATTCGGCTACGCAAAGTTTTGAGGTGGAGTATGAAAACGAAGAATCTGGTGTAGAGGCTTCGATTGAGGATGATGTGAATGGGGAAAAATTAGATGGGAATGCAGCCTATGATAAGCTCGAACCGATTTTTAAGTCATTCACATTTGATGCGGCAACAGCTGAGGTAGATGTAATTGCAGAAGTGATGAAGGCATTTAACTTAGCCGATAACTACCAAAAACTTGAACTTGATATACGATTCTCAGATGGTACAGAAAAAGAATACCATGCACAGAAATAGGTGCTTATTGTTTGATTAATATTTTGTTGAGTGAAGCCCGGAAAAGTACGTGTGCGAGCAAAACGCGGCGTTATCCGGTCAAAAGAGCCGGTTGAACGAGCAAAACTCGGATGTAAACGAGCAAAACGCGCGGCTATCCGGTCAAAAAACCCGTTCAAACGAGCAAAATGCCATAGAAAGCAGTCAACAATGACCAATAATTCAACATAATTAAAAACAAAAAAGGTGTGGCCAAATAGTGGCTACACCTTTTTCTACTGTGAAAAGACGTCTTGTAACGAATGGGCTTCTTGAATGGCTTCGAGTTGAAAGTGCTGGAGAGTATTGTGGATACCAGCACCTCCAATGAAAAATTTAATATGTGGCACCGTTTTGGCAAAAGCATCAATGGCTCGAATTGCTTGCCCGTCGTCTGCCCATACCGCTTGTGTCGAAGCAGTTAACAACACGATCGATGGGTTCGTCAGGCGAACGGTCGATTCAATGGCGTTCGGAGCGGGGGCTGGCCCGAGCATCAATGTACGATAGCCACGAAGCATACATTGGACAAGTAAAATGTGGATCGGGATTTCATGTCGTTCATTCGGCAAACAGCTCCCAACTACGAGTGGTGCATGTTCAGGTACATGAAAACGACGGCGCAAATTCGCTAAAAAGTCGCGAATCGTTTGACTGCTCACTGCCTCTTGGTATTCGCCCCATTTTTTTTTACACCACAATTCGCCAATCCGTCGTAAAAACGGCGCAATAATCTGTTGCAGTAATACTTCTATCCCGAATACATGGTGAGCTTGCTCCAGCAAGTGCAAAATTTTCTTATCATCCGCTAGTTTTCCTGCTTCCTCTAGGGCAAATAAAAAATAAGTGACTTGATCCGTAGGCGCTTCTGGCTGTTCCGCTTGTTCCTCTTCCACTTGTTGTACAAGCATAGCCGCCTGCTTCACTGAGTGCCCTGCTTCTGTTAAGACAATAATTTGCTGTAGCCGTGCGACTTCTGCTTCGGTATAAATGCGGTAGCCATTATCAAGACGCTCTGGTGTGATAATTCCGTAACGATCTTCCCATTTTCGGATGACTTGCTTCGATAAACCGGTCATTTCCGCTACTTGCTGAATCGAATATGTGCGTTTTTTATTCATGCCATTCCCTCAATTTTTTTAAATTCATTCAAACCGTTGTGACTACCTGTTCCTACTAACATTCAACGAAAAAATCAATTAGTTGTCAAACGTTGTATAACTGTTGTACAATGTTTGTATAATATTATAGCACTTTAATAGCGGTTTAAGTATAAAATATACAGTAAATGATGCATTAATTAAACAAACCTTGTACGACTTTGTATAAGGTTTAACTCGGAGGGGAAATTGATGAAAAACATTGCAATTGTAGGAGCAGGTCCAGGAGGATTAGCCGCGGCGATGCTACTTGCCCATAAAGGATATACAGTACAGGTGTATGAAAAGCAATCATATGTAGGGGGGCGGACGAGTGAAATCCAATTAGGAGATTATAAGTTTGATATGGGGCCTACGTTTTTAAATATGCTCTATATTGCGGAAGAGATTTTCGAGCTGACAGGGCGCAAACTGCAAGATTATGTAGAGTTATATGATTTAGACCCCATGTATGAGTTGATCTTTCATGATAAAAAAATCAATATGACACGCAATGCCCATGAAATGATCAAACAAATTAATGAGGTGTTTCCAGGTAATGAGGGCGGGTATGAAGCGTATATTGAAAAAACACAGAAGAAGCTTGAAGTATTAGCGCCAGTACTACAATCACCGATGAATCGTTTTACGGATATGTTAAAGCCGCATGTACTAAAGGCGGTAGGCGAGCTAGAAATTGGGAAATCACTCGTCGATACATTATCGCAGTTTTATAAAGATGAAGATTTACAATTAGCCTTCACATTCCAAGCGAAATACCTTGGCATGTCACCGTGGGAAAGTCCAGGTGCCTTCTCCATTCTTTCTTATATTGAGCATGCATATGGTGTATATCATGTCAAAGGAGGACTCAATCGTTTAACACAAGCGATGGCACGAGTCGCGTGTGAAATGGGCGTGAAAATTTATACGAATTGTGGCGTGAAAAAGCTCGTGACATCTGGACGGAAAGTAACGGGATTAGCACTGGAAAATGGCGAGGTCGTGGAGGCGGATGAAGTCGTCATCAATGGTGATTTCGGTCATGTCATGACGAACTTAGTGGAGCCGGGTGTGCTGAAAAAATATACGCCTGAAAAAATGGCGAAAAAACCGTTATCTTGCTCGACATTTATGCTCTATCTTGGGGTGAATAAACGATTTGACGATTTGGCGCATCATACGATTTGGTTTGCCAAAGACTATCGTAAAAATGTAGAAGAAATCACAAAGACGAAACTATTATCAGATGATCCATCCATTTACATTCAAAATGCAGTCGTGACAGATCCGACAGTGGCACCAGCAGGCAAGTCTACGTTGTATATTTTAGTCCCTGTCCCAAATAATACGAGCGCGATTGATTGGGATGCGGTATCAGGAGACTTCCGCAATATGGTGTTGCGTATGGTGGCAGAAAAGCTAGGAGAGCCACATTTAGAAAATTTAATTGAAGAGGAACGTATGATTACCCCGAAAGATTGGGAGAATGATATTAATGTGTACAAAGGGGCGACATTCAATTTAGGTCACCAATTAACACAAATGCTGGCGTTCCGTCCACGCAATAAATTTGAAGAGCTAGACCGCTGTTGGCTAGTTGGGGGCGGGACACATCCAGGAAGTGGCTTACCGATTATTTTAGAATCAGCCCGCATTACGGTAAATGGCATTTTAGCACAAGATCAAAAAGCACTGTTCCCAGTCAAACCGTTGCCGAATGGTTCGACGTATAAACCAGTGAAGGAAGTTTCCAAACCAATTATTCAGATGTAGCGGCTCATCACGGGAGTGCGAGGTTGATGGGGGAATCGAAATCAACCTCGCTTTTGCATTATGAGCTTTTCAGTTGAACGGGTTTGTTAAAAATAGGTATAAATAATGTATGAAGAGAAAACTATGATGATAGAAAAGAGGAACATGTATGAGTAAACACCCATTAGAACGATGGGGTGAAATGATGGGCGGGAAAAAATCAAGATGGGTTGTGCTTGCTTTATGGGTTGCGTTTGCAGTCATTCTGGCCACTGTTTTCCCTCAAGTCAATAATGTAGAAAACTATTCAGGTGCAGACTTGCCTGAAGATGTCATGTCCATGAAGGCGAATGACATTATCGATGAAGAGTTTTCGTCTGATGCCGGCTTACCACTACTCATTGTGTGGTATAAAGAAGCCGGTCTTGACCGGACAGATTTGCAGCATATTCAAAGTTTATATGCACAGTTAAATGATAAGCCGTTAGCAGATCAACAATTAGTACCCCCATATCATCAAATGCCAACCGAAGCATTAATGGGGTCATTATCGGAAAATGGTCAATCCATTGTAACGCCAATTTTCTTTGCGGCAAATGTTGATACGGAGACATTAAAGGAAAACTACGATGAAATTCGCCGTATCACAGAAGAAATCACAGGTGCGAATCCGTATGATACGGACAGTTTAGCAGAAGATGGCTTACACGCCCGTTTTTCAGGTCCAGCTGGGATTGTGGTCGATGCAACGAAGCTATTTGAATCAGCAGACTTCCAGTTAATGGCGGCGACAGTCATTATTATTTTAGTTATTTTACTCGTCATTTATCGTTCGCCGATTTTAGCCGTGATTCCATTAGTCGTTGTCAGTATCGCGTACCTTGTCGTGAGTCCAATTCTTGGCTATATGGCAGAAAGCGGTTGGATTGATAAAGATGCACAAGCGGTGTCGATCATGGTCGTGCTCTTATTTGGTGCAGGGACGGATTATTGTTTATTTTTAATTACGAAATATCGTGATATGTTGCTTGAGGAGGAGAATAAGTTCCTCGCGTTAGCAAAAGCGGTACGTGAGTCCACAGGGGCCATTGTGATGAGTGGGTTAACGGTTGTGATTGGTCTGGCGACACTTGGGCTTGCGGATTACGGTGCGTTTCAACGGTTCGCTGTTCCGTTTAGCTTAGGGGTACTATTAACAGGCTTTGCGGTTATTACACTATTACCAGCAGTTCTGGCCATTTTAGGGCGCGGCGCCTTTTGGCCATTCGTTCCGCGTACACCAGACATGGCGAAAGCGGTGGCGGAGCAAAAGAAGAAGCCGTATAAAGAGCCAAAGCAAAATCATCGCTTTATGCGTGCTGTCGGGGATTTTGCGACGAGCAATTCATGGATTGTCATCCTCTTGACAGGTGCGATTTTACTGGGGCTTGCGTATGCTTCGACAACGATTAAGTATAGTTATGATTTACTATCGTCATTCCCAGAAGACTTAGGCTCTCGTGAAGGCTTCGCAATCATTGAAGAAAACTTTTCTGCTGGTGAATTGGCACCTGTGAAAGTCATTGTTGATACGGAAGGAAAGGATATTAATATTGGTGAACAGCTCGCTGCTTTACCGTATGTGGCCTTAGTCGACGATGTACAAATCGGCCAATACAATTCCAATTATCAGCTATATGAAGTCGATTTAAATAAAAATCCATATTCAAAAGAAGCGATGGATGATGTACAACAAATGAAGGAAGATTTAAAGTCGATCATGGGAGACGTAGCGTTAGGTGAGGCGAATTTCTGGATTGGCGGCGAAACGAGTACGCAAATTGATACAAGTGATGTGCAAGCAAGAGATGAAGCCTTAGTAGAACCGATTATGATCGTCATTATTTTCCTTGTACTATTATTGTACTTACGTGCCTTTATTACATCATTGCATTTAATGGTGACTGTTATTGTGTCATTCTTTGCGGCATTAGGTGCAGGCTGGTTAATCATTACGGGTATACTCGGTCATGAAGCGATGGCAAGTTCGATACCACTGTATAGCTTCGTGTTTATCATAGCGCTTGGTAATGACTATAATATCTTTATGATTTCAGATATTTGGAAAAATCGAAAGCGCGGCCTCGGTCATGCAGAGGCGATTGCAAGTGGGGTTGCTTCCACTGGTGCGGTTATTACATCCGCTGGGCTGATTTTAGCAGGAACATTTACCGTCCTTGCGACATTACCGATTCAGCTATTAGTGCAGTTCGGTCTAGTCACAGCGATAGGGGTATTACTTGATACATTCATTGTTCGTCCGTTATTAGTACCAGCACTAATTACGGTGTTTGGTAAGCTATCTTACTGGCCGGGCAGTCTATGGCGAAAAGAATGATAAAGGTAGCGTCGCTCATGTAGATGGGCGGCGTTTTCTTTTTTCGGATTGAAACTTTTTCCACACGCTTACCGTATATACTAAAAAGGTAAGTAACAGGGGGCGATTAGATGTATAGGTACGAGATCGTAAATATTGAAGTAGGGAAAATGACAGGCAAGATTAAAGCGGATATTGACCGCACGATTCATGACTATGCAAAGCAAGGCTGGCGTTTACATAGCTGTGTGCCGATTAATAATGGGGCGTCTGGCATGACAGGAGAAATAAAAGTCATTTTTGAGAAAGAAATGTAAAAGGGATATATACGAGGTACGTAGAATCATACATTATGTAACGAAAAGGGAGGCTATATGATGTTCAAAAAAATTGCTGCAGATGCGTTAGGGTTATCCGATATTGGGGTCGTTGTACCGCGAGCGGACTTTGATAAAACAGATGCCGATGATTTTATTTTTACTGAAATGGACGAGCAAATTTATTTTCTCATTAAAACAAAGGCAGATGAGTATTGCTTTACGAACTACGGGTTAATCCATGTAGACGGGGCAAATGCCATCAGTAAAAAGCGTATGCTGCGCCGCTATGATTATGAGCATAGTACGATTGATAACGTGCTACTAGAAACAGCGGGGACGATTGATCTCGATGTGGAGATTAAATTTACAATCGGTAACACATCGTTATCGATTGATATTCACAAAAAATTCCTGAATGAAATTAAAGACTTGTATAAGGCACTACATGCGATTTCACTGGAACAACAGTCGAATGCCTATAAGCTAGAGGCAGCGAAACAAAGCTTAACACTTGCTTCCAGTGCACTTGGGCGGATTGGCAATGATGAAGTGTCCCCAGCGACATCCTTTGAAGACATTACGAAATTTGCACATAGCTGGCTTTTACAAAATAAAGAAGCGTATGTGAAAAAGGATTTCGGCGATGTGTTTGAGAAGTATATTAATAACTAAACGGCAGCATCCACTCGTGCAGTGGATGCTTTTTTATATGCTACAATAGTAGTAGTATGGAAAGAAATGGGCGATGTATAGGTGAAGGAAAAGAAGAACGTGTACTACGGTGTCCATGGTCCCTTGTTTAAAGGGGTTGTACATTCAGGACAAGCATTCAAAGAGCAAGTATCAGGAAAAAAGGGGATGTATGGTAAACGATTTAAAACAGAGCAAGAGGCGCTGGAGTGGGTAGAAAACTTTATATCCCCGGCAGAAAAACACCAGCTACGTCAATCGGGTGATGCATGCGTGTATGCGATTTGTGGCCCAGATTTTACAGGGGTAGTGCATTCAAAAGAGGAGTTTGTGGAAAAGGTGTTCCGTAAAAAGGGGATGCGCGGCAAAAAATGTGTCAATGAACAACAAGCACAGAAGTGGATTGACTCCTTTACACAACGAGGGAAAAAGAAGAAAAAAGCAAAGCAGACGGTAGACATACGAGAGACGGTGTTATTTGTAGAGCCGACACCGATAGAACCAAAGCAACAGGTCATTCTTTATATTGATGGTGGCTATAAAAACAATCGAGGGACATACGGGGTTGTCGCCTATTCAGCGAAAAGCATTGAGCCCGTTTACCGAGATTTCGGCTATGTGTATGACGAGCGCTTTAATGCGTTGAAAAATACAGGGGCAGAATTAATGGCTTGCCTGCGCGGATTAGAATGGGCATTTGCCAACAATATGGATCAAGTATGCATCATTTATGATTTTGAGGGGATCGTCAGTCATTGTGATAAAACCCAGTCAAATGAAGTCCTCACCCTCTATCAACAAATGATGGGGAATTTTAAAAAGCATCTGCATATTCACTTTTTACATGTGCGGCACGCCAACAAAACCCTTCACGCAGAAGCTCACCGATTAACGCAGTTAGTCCTGTAGCGGAATTTTAACTGTTACTTCATGGACTTTTTCAGCCCCCTCATGGCGATAGGGGGCTTTTTCATATCAATTATCACGAAGCATCATAAAGGAAAAGTGGTAAAAACGCGTTTTTTTTACATATCGTTAAAGTATTTTTTACAATTTCTTCATAAATGTGTACATACCTTTATATATCAATGTTTTTGAGGCCTATGTATTCTGGTCTAGGACAAAACGAACTTGCATAATTTTTGTACAAATTTTATTCTATGGCAACAGAAAAGGTTGTGGGGTGAAGAGATTGGATGAGCAGGAATTAGTAGTGAAGGATTATTTACTACAAGGAATCGCTGCAGGGGATTTTTCGCACGATGGAAAAATGCCAAGTGAATATACATTAGTGGAGATGTTTGGCGTTCCACGCATAAAAGTACGAAATGTTTATAACCTGTTGGAGAAAATGGGCTTTATTTATTCGCAGAAAGGAATTGGACGTTTTTTAAGGCATCAACAAAAACCGTTAGAGGTCGTGATGTCTGGGGATATCAGCTTTAGCGAAAAAATGCTCAACCATACTTCCAACTATAAATCGATTGTGACAAAAATTGAGCAAGTATCCAAAGACCATGTCATCTTTAGCAAGTCGTATGTCACTAGTGGCACCCTGTATTTAATTGAACGGCTGCGCTTTATTGACGGGGAACCGGCTGCGATTCATCGCTCGTATGTCGTAGCTGAAAATATGCCTGAAGTGAAGCAAGTGAATAACCGTTTAACGTCCATGTACCAATTTTATAAGCAACATGGTGTCAATCAATTCCATAGTTCCTTCTCACAATTATCCGTGACATTTCCAAATGAGCTGGACCGGACATTGCTTGACTGTGAAATATTAGTCCCCCTTGTGAAAGTAGAATCAGACAATTGGGATGCAGAGCGTCATGTGTTACTGGAATACACCGAAATTTTATATCGAACAGATCGCTTCTTTTTTCAAATATAGTGTGAAGGGCATATCCCGAAAGTTTTTACTTTCAGGATATGCCTTTTTTGATGGGGAAGAAATAAATCCTCACATGGCGCCATTTTTGTAAAAGTAAATTTACATGAACTTCACGAAACCTTTTCACTACGCAACATGGCGACAAGTTAAGGTAATGGTGAAAGGAGTTGGTCATGTGAAACGAGCTGAACGGACCAAATTATTAATTGAGGTTGGACGTGAAGAAGCATTACAGATGGCAAATGAAGTGTGTACACAACACGAGGTGATTGAAATACAAGCGCCAAGAGAGGGGCTTGTCATGATTAAAATGCGCGAATCCGCACAACAATCACTTTTTTATATAGGGGAAACGTTAGTGACAGAAACAAAGGTGAAAATTGGTGAGGCATTTGGACTTGGACTCGTTCGAGAGTATGAACCAGAGCTGTCAAAAGCATTGGCGATCATCGATGCGGCCTATAATGGACAACTGCCTGAAGTAGCTACGTGGGAGGAAACTTTTACAAAACTTTCACAACGGCTCGAACAGGAACAGCACGAGGTGAAACGCTCCATCGAACGGACAAAAGTACAGTTCGATACGATGTCGATTTAAGGAGGAGAAAAAATGGAAATGACACATTTTACTCAGCAAACATTTCGGACGTTAATGGATTGCTTTGCGCGACCAGGCAAAAAAGAGGCAGTACAAACATTGCATGCTGTTGACGGACTATATGCTGAAACATTGTCTGTTTTAATGACATTGCTCGATGGAGAAGTGAGCTTCCAAACAGTTGGTGAAGAGGAGCGACTGCAACGCGAGCTACGTGCATGGACAGGTGCCAAGATGAACGAGTTTGGCGCGGCGGATTTTATCATTGTGCCTGCACAAGCGAAAGAGGAGCAAGTGCTAGAAGCATTGGCGGTAGCGAAAATAGGGGATTTAATTGACCCGCAGCAATCGGCTACATTCGTGATGGAAGTAGCGCAGGATCAAAGAAAGACGGTATATGAATTAACGGGACCAGGCATTCAGCATCAGGAAGTAATGGAAATCGCATTATCTCCGGATATTGTGCAACTACGTGCGAAGCGAAATCGCGAGTTTCCGCTCGGGATTGACCTCATTTTGATTGATGAAGCAGGGAAGGTACTTGCTTTACCACGAACAACGATGATGAAAGAGGTGAACAACTAATGGCATATGTAGCAGTGCGAGGCGGGGCAGAGGCGATTGACGCTTCTTTAGAGCATTTGCAGTATGAGCGCGTCAAGCATGGTGCCCACATATCTGTACAAACGTTACAGGCAACGATGCGCGGCTTTTTAGATCAAGTGATGTCTGAAAGTAGCTTATATAGTGAACGTTTAGCCTCTTTAGCGATGAAGCAAAGTGAGGGGAATGCAGAGGAGGCCGTATTTTTACTACGTGCTCACCGTTCCACGTTGCCGCGATTATATTATTCGACAGTAACGGATGCACGTGAAATGTTTGTGCTACGACGCATTTCAGCGAGCTTTAAAGATATTCCAGGTGGACAAATATTAGGGGCTTCCCACGATTATTTACATCGTTTGTTGGACTTTGAGCTGCTAGAGGAGACGGCGGCAGATGTTGTGCGAAAGAAAGCACAATTTGAACAAATCGATACACCTGAAGAAAGTCAGCTTCCTTTAGAGCACCTCCCTAAAGTAATGGATTATTTACGCGAAGAAGGCTTAGTGCGAGAGTTTCCATTAAATGATCAGGAGCCAAGCGATGTGACGAAGCAGGCGATGGCGTTTCCGACGAATCGTTCTCAGCGCTTGCAAACATTAACGCGAGGCCAAACGGGGACCGTTACATCCCTTGGCTATGCAGGTTTACGTGGCTACGGTGCCTCCCATCCAAACGTGGGCGAAGTACGAGTCGGCTGGCAACCCATTTATGTGGCATTAGAAGACGAGGAGGACCCTTACTATATTGGCGCTGTTAAACTCACAGAAGTGGAGTCCTTTATTCCCGTCAATGTAGATGAAGAAGGGCAACAAGTGTTGGAATTTGATATTGGCTACGGTGCCTGTTTTGGACAAAACGAAACGAAGGCGATTGCGATGTCGATTGTGGATCACGCGTTAGAAGTCGGGGGCGATTCGCCAATTCATGATGAAGAATTTGTCCTACTTCACGTTGATATTATTGAATCAACAGGATTCATTTCACATTTAAAAATGCCACATTACGTGACATTCCAAGCATTGTTAGAACAAATCCGCAGCATCAAAAAGGAGGGGAACCGATGAGTACAGTACCATTTGCATTGTTAGATGAACAATCAAAGCGTGAAATCCGACGGGCTATTTTGAAGGGGATTGCGATTCCAGGCTACCAAGTACCATTTGCCTCACGTGAGCTGCCGATTGCCCGTGGCTGGGGAACAGGGGGCTTGCAGGTGACGCTTGCATTAATCGGGAAAGAGGATGTGCTAAAGGTCATCGATCAAGGCTCGGATGACTCCGTCAATGCGGTCAATATTAAAAAGCTTGTGACAAAAACAACTGGTGTGCAAACAACGATTCGCACGCAGGATGCAACACTTGTGCAATCACGTCACCGTATTCCAGAAGTGCCATTGCGCCCAGATCAAGTACTAGTGCTACAAGTACCAGAGCCAGAGCCATTACGTGACATTGAGCGCAGTGAATATAAAACAAAGCGCTATCATGCAGAAAAGGAATATAGCGGTGCGTATTTAATGTTATTTGAGCAAATTATGCGCTATAACCAAACGTCGCAAGGGGCGGATTATCCGGTACTCGTGAATGGTCGCTATGTCATGAATCCAAGTCCGATTCCGCGCTTTGATAATCCAAAAATCCATCAAAGTGATGCACTGATCCTTTTTGGGGCGGGGCGTGAGAAAAAGATTTATGCCATACCACCATACACAAAAGTAGAATCACTTGCGTTTGAGGATTATCCGTTCGTCGTGGAGCAATTTGAAGGGAAGGCTTGTCGAGAAACAGGATTGACAGGGGTCTTTTTAGATGAGCTGACAGATGAAGTGACAGGGGAAACGTACTATTTGTGTAACGATACGAGTTATATGCAAGAAAAATTACAGCAAAAGGTGGCAGCAAAATGACGCAAGAACAACCGGTATTAACGATACGACGATTGTCTAAGCAGTATGGCGATGGTTGTGCGCATTGTCAGCAAGAAGAGGCGAAGCTTGAAAAAAACTTTTGCCCTGTTTGTAAAACCGTCTATGCTTGTCGAAATGTTTCATTGGATGTATACCGCGGCGAAATAGTAGGCATTGTTGGGGAAAGTGGTAGTGGGAAATCAACCTTTATGAAAAGTCTTTATTTTGATGAAACCGTTACATCGGGCGAGGGCTATTTAGCCGATTACGAAAACGGCGAAGTCAATATTTTTACGGAATCGAGCCAAATGAAGCGCCATATTCGCAATACGATTTTAGGGATGGTGTACCAAAATCCGATGCTTGGACTGAAAATGGACTTTTCATCGATGAGTAATATTGCCGAAAAGCAAATTGCAGCAGGCAATCGCCACGTCCGGAATATGGAGGAGCGTAGTCTAGAGCTGTTACGACATGTGAATATTCCAGTCCACCGAAGTAAGGAAGCACCGAAAAACTTCTCAGGTGGGATGCAGCAACGTGTGCAAATCGCAAAAGCATTGTCCAATAATCCACCGATTCTACTATTAGATGAAGTAACAACAGGACTCGATTTATCGGTACAGGCAGATGTTTTAGATTTAATCAAATCAATTCAACGTGAATTAAACATTTCCATGATTGTCGTATCGCATGATTTAGCGGTCATTCGTATGCTTGCTGATCGCACGATTGTCATGCTGAACGGGGAAATTATCGAGCATGGTTTAACGGATCAGGTGTTAGAGGACCCGCAGCACGAATATACACAACAATTAGTTTACTCATTATTGTAAGGAGGCACATCGATGCTGGCAATTATTAATGGAGTTATTGTGACAGAAGAGCAATTTTTAACGAATCATATCGTATTAGTAGAGGGCAATACGATTCAGGCGATTGTGCCGGAAGCGGACGTGGATTTACAAGGCATGGACGTGTTAGATGCACGAGGTGGCTATGTTTCACCAGGTTTCGTCGATATTCATTCAGATTATATTGAAACGATTGTGAGCCCGCGTCCAACTTCTGTGATGAGCATGAACATTGGGTTACGTGAGAGCGAACGCATTTTAATGACACACGGCATTACGACAATTTTCCATTCCTTATCTTATTACGGGGATGATAAATATTCCCATAAGGCGATTCGTAATCCAGAAAATGTTCAAAAATGTGTCGATGCGATTTACGCTTCGCATGACGAGCCGCATTTAATTCGTCATCGCCTGCATGCACGTTTTGAAATTGATTCGATTGATCAAATTCCGAATTTAGAGCGCAATATTTTAGATGGCAAAGTGCATTTACTGTCGTTTATGGATCATACGCCAGGACAGGGGCAATATCGCAATCTAGAAATTTATAAAAATATTATGCGCGGCTATCGTTCGATGACAGATCAAGAGGCAGATGTATTAATTCAGGAGCAGGTCGATAAGACGAAAATGACACTCGATGATATTGAGCGCCTCAGTCGACTCGCAATTGAGCATAACATTGCCGTTGCTTCGCATGATGATGATGACGTAGCGAAACTACAGCTTGTGCAATCGTACGGGACAACAATTAGTGAGTTTCCAATCACGCTCGATGTAGCAAGAGAAGCGAAAAAAATGGGCATGCGCACAATTGCAGGTGCACCGAATATTTTAATTGGTGGTTCACATTCTGGGAATTTAAGTGCGAGTGAGGCAATTCAAGCGCAAGTTATCGACATTATATGTAGTGATTATTACCCTCCGGCGATGCTCCATGGCATTTTTGAGCTCGCGACAAAATATGAGGAAGATTTACATCGTTTATTCCAATTAGTGACGATTAACCCTGCACGTGCCGTTAATTTAGATCATGAAATTGGCTCCATTGCGGTCGGTAAAAAGGCAGATTTATTAATTATTGAGCAAATGGAAGACGGCTATCCTGTTGTCACAACAACGATGGTGGACGGCAGCATTATTATGCAAACGAATTATCGCTAAGGGGGAGAACGATGTTAACTATACAAAATTTGCAAAAATCATTTACCATTCATCATTTACAAAAAACTTTCCCAGCACTTGATCGTATTTCACTGCACGTGAAGGAAGGGGGCTTTTTAGGGATTGTCGGGAAAAGTGGAAGTGGCAAATCAACGATCTTAAAAAGCATTTACCGCACATATGAGCCGCAAGCCGGGGAAATCCTGTTTCATTCAGAAGCCTTTGGGGAGATTGATTTATTGCAGGCGACACCTCGTCAAATTGTTTATTTACGCAAGCACGAGATTGGCTATGTATCGCAATTTTTAAATGTCATGCCTCGAACGACGGCTTTAGAGCTTGTGACGCAATCTTTATTGGATGTTGGGGTAGGGCAGGAAGAAGCGATCGACCGAGCAAAGGCGGCATTACGTCATTTTGACTTAGATGAAAAGTTGTGGAATAGTTATCCGAATAATTTCTCGGGTGGTGAAAAGCTACGTTTAAATATTGCGTGTGCCATTGTCAAAGAACCACGTCTCCTCCTTTTAGATGAGCCAACTGCGAGTTTAGACCAAGCATCAAAAATCAAAGTGCGTGAATCCATTGAGAAGCTGAAGGCACAGGGGACGACGTTAATCGGTATTTTCCATGATCTCGAATTCATGGAAGGGCTTTGTGATGAGGTCTTTACGATGACGAAATATAGCGACAAGGAAGTGTTAGCGTGAAAATCGACTTGCATACACATAGCCGTTATTCGGATGGCAGTGAAACATTGGAAGCGTTATTTCAGCAGGCGAAGGAAGCAGGAATCACACATCTAGGGGTAGTGGATCATGATACAACAGCCCATCATACAGAGGGACGGAAGCTTGCAGCAGAGTATAATATCGCGTTTATCGCGGGTGTTGAAATATCGGCCTATGACTTTCAACGTCAACGCAAGGTGCATATGCTGGGCTATGGCTTTCAAGGTGAATGTCCGCACATTCAAGCATTGTGTGCGCCACTTCTTGCACGCCGACATGCACATTCTTTATGGCAAGTAGGGCGCATACAGGAGGCGGGCTTCGCGTTAGACAAGGAGCAGGCGCTTGCCTTCGCACGCGAAAGCGGGACGTTATATAAGCAGCATATTATGAATGCGTTGACAGAGGAAGCATACGACGCGAAAAATTATCAAACATTGTACCGTTCATTATTTAAACAGGCAGGGGTCGCGGCAGGCGATATTCGCTATGTGGATGCCTTTGATGCATTGCGTGCCATTCATGCGGATGGTGGAGTGGCTGTGTTAGCCCATCCCGGACAGCTGGATTCTTTTGATATCGCAGAGGAGCTTGTAAGAGAGGGTCTAGATGGGATCGAGCTCATTCACCCGGACCATACCCCTTTGCATATGGAACGCGTCCAACAGTTGGCAGACAAGTATCACTTAATGACAACGGGTGGATCGGATTACCACGGCCGATATGGTGCTTCTGTACAGCTGGGACAATATACGATCCCTCATTTACAAAAACCGGCATTTGTAAAGTGAATGTAAAGCATTATTAAGAAAAGTGCGAGGCTATTTTCAAGCGCTTATTGTGATGGTTAAATGGGGCATGTAGAGAGGTTTTACAAACTATTTGAATGATAAGGGAGAAGAAAAAAATGAACAAACGATGGTTATCAATTTTGATGGGCATATTAAGTGTACTTTTTTTAGCTGCTTGTAGTTCTTCGAATGATGAAAGTGAAACAGGGGAAGTAAAGAAAGCAAATGCAGAATCGGATGAGCCACTTGTAATGGTGTGGTATCCAAATGAATCAGGCTCTGATTTAGCTCCTTCTCGCGATGCTTTTAGTGCCATTTTTGAAAAGGCAACAGGTCGTAAAGTAGAACATAAATTAACGACAGATTATGCGATTGCGATTGAATCGATTACAAATGGTAATGCACATATTGCTTATATGGGGCCACAAGGGTATATCGAAGCAAAGGAAAAAAGTGCTGACGTGGAGCCGTTAGTTGTACCATCAGGCGAGTCTGGTACGTTAGACGATGCGGTCTATTATAGCTGGTTAGCTGTTCCAAAGGACAAGGCAGAACAATATAAAATCAATGGCGAGTTTACGTTAGATGCAACAGAAGGCAAAAGCATTTCGTTCGTATCGGCATCTTCGACATCAGGTTTCAAAGTACCAACAAGTTCAATTATTTCTCACTTTAGCGATAAAAATTTAACAGAAGAAGCATTAATGGAAGGCAATGAGGTGTATCCGGATGTCCTATTCGGTGATTCGCACCAAGGCTCAGCAGTAAATATGCTAATGGAGCGCTCGGACATTGCAGCATTTTGTAATACATGTGTAGAGGCGTATGTAGAGATTGTGGAAGGCGAAAAAAATACACCAGGTGCGGTATATAAAGTAAAGAACGATGCAGCAGCACCATTTAATACATTAGTTGGAAAAGAATTTGTCCTGATCCAAGTAACGCCAGTATTAAATTCACCATTTGTTGTGAACACATCGGTGTTAGCGGAAGAAGAAATTCAAACATTAAAAGAGATTTTAACGTCAGATGAAACAACAAATAACACAAGCATTTTTGTACCGGAAGATTCAGGCGGTACAGGTCTATTTTATAAGGCAGCGGACGAGCGTTTCTTAGAAGTAGAAGATGCATGGTTTAACCCAGTTCGCGAACTATCAAAATAGTGCTCTAAAGGGCTTTTATCTTTCACGATAGAAGCCTTTTTTTAAGAAGCGAAGAGATGTGAATCTTCACCATAAAGACTTGCTATTAAAGGAGAAAACAGGATGTCTACGATTGTATTGGAAAGTCAATTACAGCAGGTTGAATCCATTATTACTTCAGAGAAGACACAGGCGAAAACGATTTTGCAGCTAAAGCAAATTGGCAAAAGCTATGACCAAAAGGCAGTTATATTAAATGGTATTGATTTGTCATTGCACGAAGGAGAGTTTGTGTCCATTATCGGTCAATCGGGCGCAGGAAAGTCGACATTACTCCGTTGCATTAACCGTATGATTGAACCATCAAGTGGCGAAATCATTTTCGATCAGCAAGACATTACGAAGTTAAATAAAAAACAATTACGTAAGCAACGTGCGAAAATCGGGATGATTTTTCAGCATTATAATTTAGTTTCTCGTCTTACGGTATTTGAAAATGTTCTCCATGGTCGGTTTGGCTATAAATCTACGCTACAAGGGATTCTGGGCCTTTATACAGAGGAAGAAAAGCGACTGGCCTTATCGATACTAGAAAAGCTCGGGATGAAGGATCATATTTATAAGCGCTGTGACCAGCTAAGTGGTGGACAAAAACAGCGAGTAGGGATTGCCAGAGCATTAGTGCAGGAGCCGAAGCTATTATTATGTGACGAGCCAATCGCTTCCCTCGACCCGAATTCATCGAAGGTCATTATGGATCACTTAAAGGAAATTTCGCAGTCCATGGGCATTACCGTGTTAGTAAATTTACACCAAGTAGACGTGGCTATGCGTTATTCTGACCGAATTATCGGACTGAGTAAAGGGGCGAAAGTGTTCGACGGTGCACCGAAGGATTTAAGCCAGTTTGCGATACGTGATATTTATGGAACAAACGTGGACGAATTAATCATGGAGTAATACGGAGGGTATGATGACAGAAACGAATATTTTACGTATGAAAAAGTGGCGAATGACAGGGGTATTGGTTGTTCTCATTGTATTAACATATGGCTCAGCGGCTTTTACGAAGTTTAATCTAATCGACGGAATCAGCTCCATTCCGAGCACCATTGCCTGGATGATTCAAAATTTAGTGCCATCCGCTGAAGCAATGGAAAATTTACCGAAAGTGCTAGAACGCCTGTGGGAGACGATTATTTTATCGGTGATCGCCTCTACAACAGCAGCCGTATTGGCGTTATTTTTTGCGATGTTTGGCGCACAAACGACACAGTTCAATCGTTTCTTTGGCTTTGTGGCAAGGTTGATTGCATCGATTTTCCGTAATGTGCCGGTTGTGGCGTGGGCACTGATCCTCGTTGTTTCATTTGGACATAATGTCGTAACAGGCTATTTAGCTCTATTTTTCTCAACGTTTGGGTTTTTAGTGCGTATGTTTATAGAAACAATTGACGAGGCCAGCTCAGAAGGGGTAGAGGCGTTAACGGCAACAGGCTCCACTTATTTTCAAATGGTGTTTAAGGGCGTGCTACCAGATACGATGCCGCAAATGCTCAGCTGGGTGTTCTATATGATTGAGACGAATATTCGCAGTGCGACATTAATCGGGTTATTAACAGGTACAGGGATTGGCTATTTATTTGATTTGTACTATAAGCGACTTGATTATGGCATGTTAGGGCTCATTACAATCATGATCGTGGCGGTTGTGTTTGTCATTGAGTTTACATCGAATAAAGTAAGGAGGGCGATTTCATAATGCAAGTTACGCCTTCATTAACAAATGTCAAAATGAGAAATGGCCGTATTCAAATCAGTAAGGTGACGAGAGCAAATGTCATGATGCGCCTCGTGCTCTGGGCACTATTGCTGATGACGGTGATCGGCCCCTTTTTACTGGATTATGGCTCGATTGAATGGGCAACAGCGATTTCACTAACGCTAGGGAATTTAAAAATGATGTTTTTAGAGCCGGCGTTTCATCAAATTACATTTGCGACAGCGTTAGAGCAAATTGGCATTACGCTTGCTTTAGCCTTTTTAGCTACGATTTTAGGCGCAGTCGTGTCCTTTTTCCTTGCGATTTTTAGTGCCAAAAATTTAGCACCTCCGATGGTATCGAATGCGATTATTGCATTTAATTCGTTTATAAGAGCCGTACCGACTGTTCTGTGGGTGTTGATTTTTGCGATTGTTGCAGGACTTGGGGCAGTGGCGTGTGTACTCGGGATGATGTTGCACACAATGGCGTACTTAACGAAGGCCTATGCGGAATCCTTTGAGGAGCTAGATGAAGGGACGATCGAGGCATTACGTGCATCAGGAGCGAACTGGTGGCACATCATCGCCCATGCTGTCGTGCCGCAGTCTTCGTCTTATATGGTATCGTGGACGTTCCTGCGCTTTGAAACAAACTACGGTGTAGCAGTTGCCATGGGGGCAGCCGCAGCAGCAGGTGGTATCGGTTTCGAGCTCTTTATGGCTTCAGGTTTCTACTATGATTTACATGAGGTCGGGATGATTACGTATTGCGCACTCATTGTGGCGATTATATTAGAGGTCGTATCGATGCGCATTAAACGAAGCTTAATGGCAAAATCATAAAAAAGAAATAGAGGTGGAGAAATGCTGAGTGCTTTCTTCACCTCTATTTGTTTTAGTAAAATCATTTTATGGAGGAAGGTGATTGACGTGAAATATTATACAATTCAAAGTAAAGCGGCATATGAACAGGCAGTGAAAAAGGGAACACTATCTGGCTCAAAGGAGTATGTTTGGGAAGAGTTTTTAGCTGCTTACGACTGGATGATACAGCAAATGAACAATCGAATCGGTCATAATGGTACATATCCTATTTGGCTATGGACGGAGAAACGAGATTTGCATGATGAAGCATTGCTCCCAAGCGGCACAGCAGGCGTTCAAATTGAAGTGGAAATACCAATCGAGCAAGTACTGCTGTCTGATTTTGAGGCGTGGCATATTGTGTTAATGAATGAATTCCTAGCTTTAAATGAAGAAGAGGACGAATTGTTTGATGCTGGAAAATATAACATCACAAAAGAAGCATCGTGGGAAAGAGTGTTTGATTTACAGTTATTAAATGAGTCTGATTATTGGGCAGGGGAGCAAGCTATTCAGGTTACAACGGGCGAAATCAGCGTATCGCAGTTTAAAAAAGTGGAGCATTTTATTGCAAAATAAAGCATGTAGAGAAGAGCCAAAAAGCTGATTTGAATCATCCAATCAGCTTCTGCTTTTGAGTCTTTTTTCCGTTTCAATCCCCACACCGAAAACAGCCACAATCATCGTAAAGAAAAATAGGATTTGAATGAATTTGTCTGCTGTCCAATAGCCTAAAAAATTCATAAATACAACAATCACAAATAACAGGGCTGTCGCAATCCGGATATATAGGCGTAAATTATACGTCATGTGCAATCCTCCTATTTAGGTTAATAAGGTTATATTATAAGGTTAACATAAAATGGATATTAAAACCAATTTATTGCTGGATGCTTCATTTAGAGAAACTTTTAGCGCCCTTTATCCGTATAACAACGAAAGGGGTGGTACTCGTGAAGGAACGGTTACAATTATTTTTAGATAATGTAGAAAAGATTCGCCTTTATTTCGGTGTGGATGGGGAAAAGTTCGTAAAGAAAATGGCGACACAATTAACGGTGCGCGGGATTCGATTTTATTATAACGATTATGAGGACGTACAAAAGCACATTAAGGCGAACACGAAATGGTATAGTGTTGCGCGAAGTAGTGTGAAAATCGCGCATGCGTATTATGTGCAGTTTGCGAAAGAGCCGGAGCAGGTGAAGCAAGCGATTGCACAGCAAGCGTTCGTGAAAATAAAAGGCTTTGCTTCTTCGGAGGATGCGTGTTTAGCTGCAATGTATGTAAAAGACAGTGAGCAGGCACAAAAAATGGAGCTGTTAACGAAAGCGCTCATGCAGCAGCCAAGCTTGAAATTTTCATCATTATCGTTACCTTTACGGGCAATGCTAGCAACGCGACCTGAATCACCAGAGGAGCTAGCGACTACATACGAGCAATATTATCAACGACTAATCAGTCTAGGCTGGAAACGCGACGGCACAAGTAAAAATGCTGCTTTTCTTTTGACGATTGGCACAGGGGCATGGGATGAAACGATTTGGGCGAAGGTAGAGGAGCTAGCGGCACTCATTCAAGCAGCGAACACAAACCTCGAGCCTCGTCACTATAGCGTTGTGTGTCTACTGGCACTGGCCAAGTTTGAAACGTCTGCTTTTCCAGCGCTAACGGAAGTCCACGACCAAGTGTGCCAAGCGTTAAAAGCGAAACCGAAGTATGACAATACATTACTGATCGCGACACAAATTTACACAGCGAGCGAAGCATTTGGTGACCTCCCAACATATGACTTTGATTTTGCGGATATCGTGATGCAAGCGATGGATAGTGATTCAGGTGGAGATGCTGGTGGTGATGGAGGTGGAGGTGGAGACTAACATTAGGTAGCGAGCAAAAAGCTTAGGTAAGCGATCAAAAGCCGCGTGTATACGAGCAAAACACGAGTCTATACGGTCAAAAAGCAGCGAACGAGCAAAACGGACGGCTATCCGGTCAAAAGCCGGGTGCATGCGAGCAAAAAGCCAGTGTATACGAGCAAAACACGAGTCTATGCGGTCAAAAAGCAGCGAACGAGCAAAACGGACGGCTATCTGGTCAAAAGCCGAGTGTATGCGAGCAAAACGTCAGTGTATACGAGCAAAACCCGCAGCTATCCGGTCAAAAAGCTAGCTCAAGCCATGTATAAAAAAGTGATATTCCGTACAAACTAACAACACACTCTCCTGATAGGTTTCTGTTTTCCGAGAAAGTGGAGATTTTTCTATTAACTTCATGTAGAGGTTTCTGCATAGGAAGCGGGAACTCAAACTTTGATGAGATCGCATGCGATGTGGTCTCTTTTTTATGCGGATGCGCGATTGATAAAATTTTAATCCGCCAAATTTTGGTGAAGTGACCAAAAAGCGTTATAATATAAAATAACCAATCAGACAGGGAGAAGTGTTATGAATTTATTTATCGTAAGTGACATACATGGAATGGCCAAAGAATTTGAAGCAATTCTACAGCACTGGGATGAGGAAAGTTTACTTGTGATTTTAGGTGATATGATTGATCGCGGGGAGTACTCTTATGAGGTGGTACAGCGTGTGATGGCTTTACAGCAACAATATCCCGAAAAAGTGATCGTCATGAAAGGGAATCATGAGGATTTGCTCATGTACTATGTGGACGGTTTGATGAAAGATCCAACGCCGTTTTTAGTGAATGGTGGTATGGAGATGCTACGTTCGTTCATTCAGGATGTAGATATAGAAGCAACAGCAACCAATATCGATATTTTAAAAACACAGTTTGCGAAGGAAATCGACTTTTTACGGAATGCTCGCCACTATTACCAATACGGCAAGCTACTGATAACACATGCTGGCTTTGATTCGGCATTGGATCATTGGCAAAACACAACAAGCCGTGATTTTTTGTGGATTCGCAATCATTACATACAAGAAAATAAAACAGGTCTAATTAACGTTTTTGGTCATACGCCAACCCGCAATATGCATGAGATTGACGATATTTGGATTAGTCCATGCCAAAGCTATATCGGCATCGATGGTGGGTGTGCATACGGGGGTCAATTAAACGCCTTGCTGATGAGCGAGCAAGGGGAGATTGTCGATACATTTGTTGTGCCGTCGGGGAAGGGCATAAAGATCGAAGCAAAGGGTGCGTCTGAAAAGACATTTTAAGACGTGACCACCGCAAGGAGATGTACTGAAAGTTTTTACTTTCAAGACATCTCCTTTTTTCATTGAATGAATTCCTATAAGTATGCTCCATGAGAAACGAAGCACAATATTACTAGGAAATATTTTAAAATTGAAAATACTTCATTTCGTGTAACGTAAGGAGATTGTCCACGTCTAATGCCTTGAAGTACAGCAACTAGAAAAAGGAGAGAATACAATGAAAAAAATATGGATGATGGTGCTAACGGCGATGTTAGCAATGGTGATTTCAGCTTGTTCGAGCAACGAATCATCGACAGTGGAAGTGAAGGAATCTGCTAAAGAAATGGCAGATACAATGGTGGCGGAAGTGGAGCAACCCCCACAAATCGAATTATCAGCAGAACAATTAAAAGAATTTTACAATATAGATGCGGCAAAGCTTGAAGATTTTTCAGTGCGTATGCCGATGATGAATGTCAAAACAAATGAAATTGCGATTTTTAAAGTAAAAGATGCAAAAGACGTGGCGGAGATTGAAGCCGCGGCAAAGCAACGCGCGGAAAATGTCATGAAGCAATTCGAACAATATTTACCGGATCAATATGAAAATGCAAAAAACTATAAAATCGTGACAAAAGACAAGTATGTATTAATGGTGATTTCTGAAAGTGCAGAAGAACTAATCAACGTGTACGATCGCTTCTTCGAAAAAAAATAGACGGCGATGGTATTTAGTAGCCTGCTGTTCCTATTTTTATTTTTGCCGGCTGTTTTAATACTGTATTATAGTGCCCCAAGAAGGATGAGAAATCTCATTTTATTTATAATGAGCCTGCTCTTCTATGCTTGGGGTGAGCCGGTTTACATTGTCATTATGTTAGTGTCTACGGTGACCGATTATAGTTTTGGGTTGCTATTAGATCAACCGAATATGGCTGCCATTAGACGTAAGGGCATTGTCGTCTGTTCTGTTATTGTGAATCTTTTGCTGTTATCTTTTTTTAAGTACGCAGATTTTTTCATTCAAAATGTCAATGCGTTCGTCGGTACGAATATACCGTTACTAGAATTACCGTTGCCTATCGGAATATCCTTTTACACATTCCAGTCGATGTCTTATATTATCGATGTGTATAGAGGAACGGCGAAGGCACAGCGCAATTGGATCGATTTCGGCACGTATATTGCCCTGTTCCCGCAACTAGTGGCAGGGCCAATCGTGAAATATAGCACGATTGCTGAACAACTGCAACAACGTTCGGAAAATATGAAGATGTTCGCAGAGGGAGTTCGCCGGTTTACGATCGGACTAGCTAAAAAGGTGCTTCTAGCGAACAATATCGGCTTACTATGGGACACAATTTCTAGCTCTAATTTAGAGACAATGCCTGTGTTAACCGCTTGGCTCGGCATTATCGCCTTTGCGTTTCAAATTTATTTTGATTTTAGTGGTTATTCGGATATGGCTATTGGTCTTGGTCTCATGTTTGGTTTCCGGTTTAATGAAAACTTCAACAAGCCGTATATTGCACAGAGCATCACGGACTTTTGGCGAAGATGGCATATTTCGCTTGGGTCGTGGTTTCGCGAATATGTGTACATTCCGCTTGGGGGCAATCGGCGCGGGTTAGCCATCCAAATGCGTAATATCCTCATTGTATGGATGCTCACGGGTTTTTGGCATGGTGCTAACTGGAATTTTATCGTTTGGGGACTGTATTTTGGTGTTATTCTCCTCATGGAAAAATGGTGGGGGCTGACATTGCTTCTTCGTTTACCTCGCTGGGTGCGACACCTGTACGCCATCGTACTCATTCTCGTTGGCTGGGTACTATTTGCCTTTGAACAGCCTGCTACGATTGTCGATTATTTGGCGGCGATGTGGGGAATCAATGGGCAATCGCTTTGGAATGCTGAGACGGTGTACTTTTTCTACACAAATGCCGTGCTTCTATTCGTGTTACTCATTGCCTCACTACCGATTAAGCAATGGTCAAAAACGAATGAATTATCGTTCGTTCATGTAGTGTGGTATGCCTGTCTTTATTTGCTTTCTGTCGCATATTTAGTCGATGCCACATTTAACCCGTTTTTATATTTCCGTTTTTAAGGAGGGAATCGTATGAAGCAATATACCGAGCGATTATTCGTGTTTGGCTTTGTCGGTACGATGTTTCTAATGGCGCTCCTTTTTTTCATTTTGCCTCATCCACGCTTCTCTGAACTGGAAAATAGGTATTTACAAGCGGTCCCGCAGCTGACATGGGATAATTTATTATCGAAGCAATATGCCGAAGAGGTGGAAAGGTTCATCACGGATCATTTTCCGTTTCGGGACAAGTGGCTGTGGGTAAAATCGACTTCAGAAAAGTACCGCTTGCAGCAGGAGAATAACGGCATCTACCAAGGGAAAGATGGCTATTTATTTGAAAAGTTTGTAGAGCCTGATTATACGAATGTCGCCCAATATACCGAGGCGGTCAATGCATTTGCAGGGGGTCATCCAGAAGTAGATATGAAGTTTCTGCTTGCCCCGACATCGATTGGTCTTTATCCAGAACGGTTACCATGGTTAGCCCCGTCGTATCCGCAACGGAAGGTCAATGAATTTATCGGGGAGCATATGCACAACGAAATCACGTTCATGAATGGCTTTGATTTTCTCACGCCGCATGCAGCAGAGCCGATTTATTATCGGACCGACCATCACTGGACGACATATGGCGCATATTTAGCCTATGTCGCATATGCCGAGCAGCAAGGATGGCAGCCGCTGTCACCGCAACAATTTCACATTGAAACGGTCAGCCAGACGTTTTTAGGCAGCTATCATACAAGAAGTCAATTTACGAATGTCACACCAGATCAAATCGACGCGTACATCCCGTGTGATGCGGTCACGACCGAGATGTATAACGCGGATACCGATCAAACCGTGACTAGCCTATATGATTCAAGCTTTCTTGCCAAAAAGGATCAGTACTCTTATTTTCTAGGCGGGGTCCATGCGCTTATGAAGCTAACAACCGCGCTCCCTCCGCAACAGATTGAACAAGAGAAGCTACTCATCATCAAAGACTCGTATGCCCATAATGTCATCCCGTTCCTCACAAGACATGTGCCGGAAATCCATGTCATCGATCTGCGCTATTATAACGGCAGCATTGATGCGTATTTGGCGGAGAATGGTATTGAAGACATCCTGTTTTTATTTAACACGACTACATTTGTGGACGATGGATCTTTGTTGAAGTTGAAGTGATTAGGTGAATAAAATAGGGGAATCCCACTGCACAGGAGGCGGTGGGATTTTGTTTTAAAACAACTGCAATTGCTGTGTTTCATCGATGACACGCTTTTTCACACGTTCAACAGCCCATTTTGCAATGGGGTCAGCTACTGCTTTGGCAAGTAATACAGGAACGGCATTGCCGATTTGCTTGTATTGCTTATCTAAGCGGTTATTTTCGGTCACATTCGGATTGCCGCCATCGCTAAATGTAAACCAATCCGGAAATGTTTGAATGCGGGCAATCTCCCGAACCGATAAACGGCGGTGTGCTTCCTCGCCATCTGGGAAGCTCCACTCGTCCTTCCCGACCTTTTCCATCGACAAGCCACTTGGATGAAGCGGGGCCTGTCTACCAGATGCTTGAATCGTAAAGCTTTGCTCGTCCCAACGTTTCTTGCGGTTTCGGGACATATAAATGCTGGAATAGGAGCCTGTAAAATACGGACCGGGATTTGCCTCCAAATCCCCAATGGCTTCTCGCAATGTCACAAATGGCAACAATCCGTCTCCGTGTGTTGGTTGTGGATACTTATATTTAAATCCGAGCCCTTTCTTCACACCGACGATAAACACCCGCTCCCGTAACTGCGGTACACCGTATTGTTCTGATGATAATAATTGATACTGCACATCATAGCCACAAGCCGCAAAATCCTCGGTAATTTGTTTAATGACTTCACCTTTTCCAATCGTCATCAGTCCTTTCACGTTTTCTGCGACGAATACATCAGGCTTCGCTTGCGTAATGCAGCGGATGAAGTGAATGTATAGGAAGTTGCGCTCGTCGTCGATGAGTCTCAATCCGCCTTCGCTATAGCCGGTACACGGAAATCCGCCAATGACTAAATCCGCTTTTGGGAAGTGATGTACTTTCCGAATATCGATCGTTTGCTGAGCAGTAGCAGGGAAATTCAATGAATAGGATTGATTTGCCTCTTTGAAGCAATCAACTGTATAAATGGTATGAAAAATACTTCGATGACGAATGGCATTAAAATCTTCTTGTGAACGAAAAGCGGTCATTGCTTGTTCTTCTCCTATAGTCGCCACAAGTCCAGCTAATTCAAATCCAAGATCGAATCCACCACACCCAGAAAATAAACTGACGACATTGATTTTATCGTTTCGCCAGTCAATAGACGGGATCTCCTTATCCATTTTCGTTTGATAAACACGTGCATATTCCGACGCAATCTTCTCCTGTAATACCTCTCGAATGTTTAGAACCTTGTTATCTATTGCCATAACCTCACCTTTTACATGTAAACTGTAAGCACCATTCTAACAGGCCGGGTTGTACAAATCGGCCGAACGAAAGGGCCAAAATTTAGAGTATATAAATAAATTTCCTTAGGGTGTTATTCATAATTTAGTGAGTAATAAGATATTGTTAAATGGTATAATGAAGAAGAAATTGAGTAAATAGTCTTTGTTTTATTTAATAATTTGAAGGTATTGTACCTTAGACATATAAACTGTTTAGAAAAGGAAGAGATGAATGAGTAAAATAGATTGGAATAAATACAAGCAAGCATATATTTTAACAGAAGATGATATTAATAATTCAGACTATCTATTTAGAGAGCAACTTAATAGAGTAAAAAAATTAGTTGAATCTTTAAGGGAAGATAAATATAATGTCCAATTTAATGCACGTAGAACAAATACTAATAAAGTTATTGCTATTAGTGGGGAACGGGGAAGTGGTAAAAGCTCCTTATTAGGTACTATTAAAACAGCTATTCAAAGTGATAATGAACTAAAGGATTGTTGGGTAATTGGGGTAACCGATCCGAATGAATTCAGTGATTCAATGGGGATTTTAGAATTAGTTTTAACAAGAATGTACAATGAAATAAAAGAAAAGAAAGGTACCGAAAAAGTAATTTGTCAAAATGAACTAACAAGAGATTTATTAAGGTGGCTAGATGTAATAGCCAAAGAAAAAGACTCGACGAGAGATTTTTATAATAAATTATCAGACATTGAAATACTGGATCAATTTAATAAACGTCTAACAATTGTTGGTGAAATAGGTAATCTATTTGAACGTGCGTGGAAATATAAGATTGGTAGTGATAATTATAAAATTGGAAATGTAATTATTTTAATAGATGATCTAGATTTAGTTGAAAATAAGCGTATATATAAAATGTTAGAAGAAATTAAACAAATATTAGGTGTTAATGTGATAACAATTATTTCATATCGACCTAAGCAACTATTGAACTCTGTGCACAATGAGAAAATTAAGGAAAATAAAAATTTATTAAACCTTAGCTTTATTGATAATAATGAGATTAGACAACAGGCTGCTACTTATATTGAAAAGCTAGTGCCAAAAACGCATATTGTTTCAATGCCGAGAAGTGCGGAGATTTTAAATAAAAAATTATTTGAAGTTTTTGGACATGAGAAACAGATTATTACAGATGAATACAGATTTAATAACCAATTATCAATTTTAGATAATATATACCATGCCATTGCAAGGCTTACGCTTATAAATATTAAAGGTATACATGTCAATGAAAGAATTTTATTTGAATCTTCTTTTAGTTTAAGAACTGTAATACAAATTTACGAATTATTAGTAGATATTTTTAAAGATCATAGAAATAATAAATTAAATTTATTAAGCAATATATATAGATTAAGAGATTATTTCTATATAAGTGCAGAAGAGTTGCTAGATGTGTGGCACTTTGAAAGTATATCTAGATGGATTAATGCAAAATCAGAATTTAAAAATTACTATTTATATCAGGATCTATATCAAAAAATTAGTTCTTCAATTAATTTAGAAGAAGAGCATGTATATGATGTTACTAAAGAATTATTAAATATAAAATATACGCAAGCTTATAATGTTTGCTTAGGAGACATTATTGAAATAATTGATGAATTTAAGTTAAACGCCGAATATAATTACAAAAATTACCATTATATTTTTGTAATAAAAATATTATATTCAGTAATTTTATTAGAATCCCTTTTAAAGGAAGTATATAAAATTGAGGATGGCAAAATCCATAAAAGATTTGAATTGGTATTTGATAATGAAAACCTATATTTTAGAAGACCAAATACTGATAGTATTTTAAATGAGTTTTGGGATACAACATACTATAAAATTACTAGATATAGCATAATTCCTGAGAATTTTATTTTTCTTAGATTAGCCGGATTAAGTTTGAAAATTTTTTTAATTAAAGAGAAAATAAATTACAAAACAATTGACAAGATTTTATATACTAATATGTCAACTAACAGTGAGATAACCTCGTTTGCTAGAGGGAGAGGTTCTATTAATAAAAGAGACATTCATAATTTTAGATTTAGAAATTATTTTGAACAAAGAAATTCACGAAATTCAAAGCTAAGCGAAAGTCAAAAAGATTTATTTGATGATAGTATGTTAATCAGTGGTAATTTCTATAACTTTAATCCTTTCACATATTTTGTTAAAGAACAATATTTAGAACGTGCTATAGAAGAGGGGAATTATGTATTTTATTCTCTGTTTGACTTAGATTTCTTGTTAAGTAGAAATTATGATCGAGCTTCTAATAATATTAATAATAGTTTAGCTTACTTTTTAAGAAGAATCTCTGAAATCTGGTTAGATATTTTAAATGAAAGAGCTAATATCTTTAGGGATGATGTAACAAATACAAAAAGTTATTTATTTACAGATGAGGAAAAGTTGACCATAACTCTAGGGATGCAAGCTGCGTATTATTCTAAAGAAAATCTTATATCATGGTTGAAATTATTAATCGAAGACCCAAATTCAAAATTAGATAATAATATTAAAGAAAACTTAATCAATAATAAAGATATATCAGAACAAGCTATTCGAAAAGCTTTTGTAGAAAATTATTCTTTAAAGATGGATGATATTAAATGAGACAAGCAGATCGTATTCTAAGGACAATTTATCGGGAAAGGTTTCTTCGTATTAATAATGATAATTTGTCACAACCTGGTTTCTTCATACTAAAGGAAGATTCTGTACAACAGTATTGCAAAACTTGTTATCAAAAGTTATATCCTTTTAATTATTCAGGTGATGAATTAGATGAGATACTGAGTTATCAATGTATGCTATTAAAGGAACGTTTTAATAGTACAGATAGTATTTTTATGTTTCCATATTATGCCGAAAAGTTATTCAAAGTTAATCAAGCAAAGATTTCAGTAAAGTATGAACATATATTAGAATGGAACGGATTCCAAAATAAAGTAGATGCAAATGTCTTCATTGCGGCATTTGCAGCACTTCACCAAAATGAAAAACTGGTAAGAAACACGAATATTGTAGTAGAGCACGACAATGAAAGAATTTACAAAATATTATCCAAAGGTATTTGTGAAGGGCATATGCATCTGAAGGGATCTGGACTTACAACTGAAATCTCATGGAATAAGTTTTTAGAAATGAGCTTCTTGAATTTATCTACACTAGATGAATTTATAAAAAATAATAATAATTTTTTAGATTTCAAAATGATGGGGTATACATCTGATGAAATTTATACTGCACTATTTAAAGTAAAAATTGCTCGGATTCTTTTGATGAATCGTATAGATGGTGAGGAGAGCCAAACAGAGCAAAAGATTATCTGTTTTTTAGATGCAAAGAATAAGGATGAAATAGATGCATTAAGTATTCAATATAGCGAGATATTACAGGATGCTATTATGAAATTGAATAATGAATTGGAAGGATACAGAGATTTGCCAGCTAGTCATAGTGAGCGAGTTTTTTTATACAAAATATTTAAGCGTATATTAAATGATGGAAGAGACTGTTGGGAACGTAATTTACTAAATTATTATTTATGGGGAGCTTCAATATTTAAATTTGAACTATATCAAGATAATGTTGGGATGGGATTCCAACGATTTAAATTATTTGAAAATGTCAAATCAGAATTGATTCCCACTGATATCGAAATTTATCGAAGTGTGTTTGAAAAATATTATGAAGAACGTAATGTGAAGAAAATTGAGTTTCGCATTGCACCAAAAAATCGAGCAGAACTTCAGCAACTTATAAAAGAATTAGAAAACGAAAATGACAAGGTATATAAAAAATATAAAAAGAATTATCCAGGTATCTCTAAAATTAAATTTGGTATAATCATACATTATATAAAAAATGAAAAGTTAGCACAGGATGAAAGATATGATGTGACAGGGAGATTTTCTGCATATCGTAAAGAGATTAGCCAAAAAGCAGCTACAGTAGCTAATGTTTTAGCAAGCGATGCAAAAATTTTTGATTTAGAGGATTTGGCTAAATTTGAGAAAAAAGTTTTAGCAATTGATGCTGCTAATGTAGAAATAGGTTGTCCCCCAGAAGTATTTGCTACTCACTTTAGGAAACACCGTAACCAGTTAGAAAGTGCCGACGGGATTTCATTTACTTTTCACGTAGGTGAAGAGTTTAAAACACTCGAAAGTGGTATTCGTAATGTAGATGAAGCAATTGAATATCTTGAATATCAACGCGGTGATCGTTTAGGCCATGCATTAGCGCTAGGTTTTGATGTAGATAAATATTATAAAAAGAAGAGATACAAAGTCATTACTTCTATCCAGGACTACCTTGATAACATTGTTTGGATGTATGGATTATTTACCCGTAAAGGAATCTATCAAACCGAGTATGTGAATTATTTAAGGGATTTGTATGAGCGTAATATACATAAATTATTAAAACATCAAGTTTCTATTAATGATTACTTACATAGTATGGCATTACGCAGTGATAATATTAATATTTATTCTACATTAGAAGATGTTAAATTAACAGAAAAGTTACAAAGTCATTTAACTAACTTTAATTGTTTTGATAGAAATATCAATGTTGATTGGTACAAAGAAGCTTTTTTAAATCCAGGTGCAAGGGAACTAAATTATATCTATTTATATGACGAAAAGCTATTAAAATGTAGTCGAGAGCCAAAAGAATTTAGCATAGATCAAGTATGGATTGAGATGGTAAAATTAGCACAAAATATTGTAAAAGAGAAACTGGTTCAACGGGGAATCGTTGTAGAGGCTAACCCAAGTTCTAATCGTAAAATTTCATCCGTTACAAAGTATATTGACTTGCCGTTTTTCAGAATGAATACGCATAGATTAGATTCAGAATTAAATAAAGTTCATGTTGCTATTACTATTAATACTGATGATAGTGCAATATTCCAAACCAATCTATCAAATGAATATAGTTTAATAGCTAGGGCATTAGAACTGGAGGGGTATGAGCAAGAGCAGATATATGATTATATAGAGTATTTAAGAGAAAGCTCTTGCGTGCATAATTTTGTACCAGATAATGTATTTGGAATTGAAGAAGTAGAGCTGCTATAAAGATTTTAATATTGTTGTTTTTTATTGCAGGGAACAATATGTATTAATAACCGATGGGGATGTCCTAGTGATTGATTATAGGACATCCCTGTTCTTATAGTAATAAAATAATTATGAAAAATAAAAGGATTCTTATAAACAAGATGTAAATAGATATAATAATTAGCGATTTAAAAAGAATGAGATATTATTTATGCTAAGTCTTTAATTGCTCCATAATATTATCTACATTATAGCTAAGATTTTCAACTTTATAAGCTATCTCGGGGTTATTAAAGATAACTTGGAAAGGGTTTTGTATAATAATAGGTGGAGAATTTAATTTAAAGTCTACAAGATATAGAAAATAATTCCGTCCTAAATTTTCCGATTGAGCTATTTCGTTACTACTTATAAAGAAACGTCTAAAATGATTAGAATAACACTTAACCTCAATAAATTTATCGTACTCAGTACTTTCATTGTCTATAAATGACATTATGTCGTATCCAGCATTGTTATCTTCAAGTGCAGTATGTTTAATCTCTCGCAAGAAATTAAATCGATTGCGTTCTAATTCTAGAACATACTTTTCAGCTTGTTCTCCTAATAGATGTTGTTCTTCTAATTGTTTAAGTAGTTGTTCTTTGTTGATTTTTTTAGAGAATTTTTGTAAGTAATTGGAGTAACAATCTTCAATTCGATAAAATCTATTTATATGAGATTTTACTATTACTTCTGAAAGTACTAATAAGTTTCGAAGTGCATAAAATTCTTGATTTATTTTTATATAAAAGTTTAAATCAATTCTAATCCATTCACATACCTTACTTTTAATTAATAAGCTTAAAATACCTTTTATTATTAAACATTGACTATATTGAATATCAGTAGCTTTGTACTTTTTTAAAGAATTATCTTCAGTGATTAGAAGATATCCTAATGCTTCAAATAATTTTAACGTATCTTCTAAATTCATACTTATTATTATATCGTTAGAAAAATATGTCTTTAATTCTTGTAAAGATCTATATTCTGTTTTTAAAACATCTAGCAATAATATGCATTTATTTAAATCAGCATATGCTCTACAATTAATGAGTTTTGTTAACATAGTTATCAATCAACGCCTTAATATCACTTTTATCTAATTCTTCATCTAAAATTTGGAATAGCGGTATATCGGAATTTTCAGTTACACGCATCATTAAATTTTCTTTCTCAATTAGTCGCTCATTAATAACTTCATCGATAGAATTTTCAGTAATAAGATAATAATAATTTGTTATAGTATTAAGATCCAAGCCATATCGATGAATTCTATCTTTAGACTGAATATATCTTGCTCCGTCAAAATTTCGTTCTAAATAAATAGCATTATGGCAAGCCTTATGCAAGGAAATGGATTCTGCTACAGCAAAAGGATTGGCAATAATAACCTTGAACTCAGATTCATCATTATGAAAATCTCTAATTATTTTTTCTCTAGTTTCTACGCTTTCATCTAATTCTTCTGATTCCACTTTAGTTTTACCGTATAAAATTTTACATTCAATTCCGTTATTTAATAGATAGTCTGAAAATCGTTCAACAGTGTCTATATATATTGCCCAAACAATTACTTTTTCACCTTTATTTATTATTTCTTTTATTAGATTTAAAGCAATTTCGAACTTAGGTGGAATAGAATTAGTTTCCTCGTAATTAATTAAAGCAGTAATAAGTTCTTCATCAAAAGTTCCGGGAGAATAATCTATGTCTACTACACCTTGTTGAATTGGTTTTAATAATAGATAGGGGTTACTTGCTGCCTGCATTAATCTAATAATTTTTGCCTTTTTAAATTCATCTACTAGTCCATCTTCATCATCTAGTAAGCCTTTAATAGTTTTCTGTTCTAGTGTTTCATATATTAATTTTTGGATATTATCCATAGGTATTACAATAGCAGGGTTTTCGACTTTATCAGGTAATCCTAAATCTTTCTTTTTTATTCTAACAAAATAAGGAGAGATATCTTTTATTAACATTTCAATTCTAGGGTCCTTGGAATTAGATGTCATTTCATCTAATTGGTTTAAACTAAAATTTATTATTTCTTTACCTGGCCAAATGAATTTAAATAAATTATATAAGTCCCTATAGCCATTTGGAGCAGGAGTTCCAGTTAGTATTACTCTTCCCTTAGCTAGTGGTGCTAGTTCTAATATTATCTTAGATATTTTACCATCATCGGTATTTTTGATTTTATGTGCTTCATCGAGAATGACCATCACATTATTATTTTTCAAGAAAAACTCAAGATTTTTCTTTTGACTTATAACCCCTTGATAGGAAATTAAGGTTATTTCAGCAGTATCCCTACTAAAAAAGTATCTCTTTCTTTGCTCACTTGAAAGTTTTCCACCCGAGATTCTTTTTACTTCAGGTCTCTTTCCGAAACATTCTGAGAATTCCTTTTCCCATGGACCAAAAGAACTTAATGGTCCAACTACTAGTATCTTATCAACATATTTAGGGTTGTTCACATCGAGATTATTTAGGTAACTATACGCTCCATAGACTACACTTGTTTTTCCAGCTCCGGGTACTGAAAAATTACAAGCGTTTTGAGAAAAAGCTAAATGATAAGCAGCTAAAAGCTGTAAAGGATATAAAGTACGGACTAAATTTGATTCCAAAATATTACAAAAACTACTGAATTCGTTTTCTTCTAATTTCTTATTCCAAATGTTCTTTGCTTTATTTGAGAATTCTTTAAACATTAGTTCTTCATTATAAAGATTTGTTAATGTATTATCTGCTTCTGAATCTAAAAGTAAATTAATTTGTTTCTTCGAAAGATAGTCGCTCAATTCAGAAATTATATTTTCATTATTGTTTTTAGGTATTTTAATTCCTTCTGCAGTTTCAGTTGCATTAAATAATCTCTTTAAATGGAAGAGAATTCTTTTATTAATCTCTTTAGGGTTATCACATATTAATAAAAAGCTATCTTCAAGAGAAGTAATTTTTAAATTTATCATGATATTATACCCTCTGATTTAGTTGCTTCTTAACAGTTTTAGAAAGTTCATATGATAAGTTATTTATTTCTTTGATCGTTGATAATACGTTTTCACTATATAAGCTTTCTTGATTTTCATCAATCTCTAATAATGCATTTTTAGCACGTTCTAATAAAATTAATGGCTTATCAGCTTCTTGAATATTATCTAACTTACTTTTACTGTATTTTAAGTTTTGTGTTAGAGGTTTAATAACACTCTTTTTCCATTCTTCATCTCTATCGGTTAAGGTATCAATAATTTCTTCGTCATTATGGGCTCTTGATAAAAAATCTTCAATGGAGTCTTCTTTTACTTTATCTACTATTTGAAAATGCTTATCTCTAAATTCTTCCCAAAGTTTGTTAGATGCAAAAAAGCTTTGCGGAACAGTCGATTTTCCATTTCTAGCTATATTTCTGAATTCTTTACCTTCATATTGTGCACGAATATAATCAAAGCTAATTTGTAACATCTCAGAAATGTCATCATCTTGTGGATTCCAGTTTGTTTTAGCATTACCACTTCGGTTCCTATATGCTTTTTCATAACTATTCAAATCTACAAATTGACCTTCACGTTTATCTAACATTGCATACATGTTTTTATAATCATAGTATTCTAAATATTGATCCATTAAATCTAAAATATCTAAGTATTTCTGAATATTTTTAGGATTACTTTCTCCCATCATATCCGCTATTTCATTAAGAGAATATCCTACTTCTTTAAGTTGTTGACATTTTAAATATTTCTCAGTGGCGTTATAGTCAAGTTTTTCTTCGCGCCCCATTTGATACATTGTCTCAAGTTGGAGAATTTCCTTTTGACCAACGTTATCGTCAAGAATAATAGCATTAAAATATTTACAATGTTTTATATCATAGTTTTTACTATATTCTTCTCTATTATTATTAATTTTATTTAACAGGGAGGCCCTACGGTTTCCATCGATTATATAACCATTTTTAGTTACTATGCCGTACTCTTGTTGTCCAATTTTCAATAGGCTTTTTAAAGTTTTTCTATTTCGATCAGGTTTAGAGTCCCATAAAAATTGCTCAATTATATAAATGTCATCTGAATTTTCAGGATTTAGTTTATGAGAAGTTACCTCGAATGTTTTAACTTTTGTGCCTATTCTCCCGTTGTAGGGATTGTATACTAAATACTCTAATGGGATTTGATATACATCGAATTTTCTTTCTTGGCCTTTATAAAATAATTTTATACCTGTCATAATAGGTGTTTCTATTTTTTTGATTTCACTTAATTTATTTATTCTTAAGTCTTCGCTCATAGCAGAGGTTCTAGCTGTCATTTTCAAGCCCCCTTAAAATATTTTCCATTAAATAATAAGATGTAATTATCTTCATAGAGATTTCCTTATCAATTTCCCTTATATAAGAGAATCTTTTAAGACTAATATTTGTATCTATAAAAGATTTTATATTATTTAATAATTCATCTGGTCCAATTCCATCTCTATCATCAATAGTTTTACAATATTGTATTTGTAGATTATGCATTGATTTTATTTTATTGATGTAAGTAGTTACAAAATCATGAATATTCTTTAATTCGCTTTGGGTAAATAAATTAATATTTATAAAGATATTTTCATATTTCTTTGCATTTTTTCCTTGGGAGTAATGAATTTTAGCTTCCCATTTCACCTTACCTTCATAAAAATGGTTTTCTAAACCTACTCTGTAAGATTTTTCTATAGTATATGGTACATGATAACTATATTTAGATTCAAACTTTTTGGTCTTTTCTTGCTTTAATTCAAAATAGACACCATTTAAATTTGTAAATGGAATATTCGTATCAAAAATTTTTTTCTCTGAAAATTTGTCTTTAAATAAATTAGGATTTAAACCTTGTCTAATGTTCTTAGCAATTTCATAGGAAAATTTAGGAGTTACGGCATTACCAATCATTCTATATTTTACTGCATCACTATCACCATAAAATCTAAAATCTATTGGAAATGACATTAATGTTGCTGCTTCTCGTATAGTTGGGAATCTATATCTTTCTTCTGTATCTTCCAATTTGAAAATCATGGATTCCCTTGATGAACCTGATAATGTTGCCATAATTGTTCTCGCTGGATTTTCTTTATTTTCAGGAAAAGACATTTTACCCATGTACCCTTTATCCTGTTTTTGGCGTTTGGCTTTTATCCATTCAAAATAGGGGATTTCCTTGATGTAATGATGATCTGTCAGTTCACTAGAAGGAATTTCTATTCCGTATATTGGATCTTTTATTTTCAGGGGAGATTTTTTATATCCATTAGGATTTGGTTTTCCTAATGCACTTTGAATATCTCCTAAGGTAATAAGTTTTTCATCACCATGTAACTCACTTAATTCAGGGTAATTACCACAGATGGATCGTTTACGATTAGTTGGAACTCCAAAATACTTCATATTAAAAATATTTTTTTGAGGAATATCTAAGGTGAAATTTCCTAAATCAGGCCAATCTAAATCTGTAGCTGTATAATGTTCTTTTAGGAATTTTTGGGAATTAGCTACATTTTCCATAACCCAATATTTTAATTTGCTATTTGGTTTATTCATTTTTCTTGCAACAATTCTTAGGAAAGCTTCGATAAGTTTAATGCCTTCTGCTTTATCTGCTTTTCCTGATTTATTGGAATTTGAAAAGGCGATACATGGAGGAGAACCGATTATAACTTCTGTATCAGGTATATACTTTTCAAATTCTTCATCATCTAACATAGAGATTTTATAGACGTCACCTTTAAATGCAATTTCTTTCCCATTTCCGTGATTCTGATTATGAGTAAGGATTGCTGGTGCCCATATATCGTAGGCTTTGACTATTTCAAACCCAGCTCTTTCAAAGCCTTCCGAGAATCCGCCAGCGCCGCAGAATAAATCAATAACTTTCAATTGTATTGCTCCTTGTCTATTAACATTGTGTTAGCATAAATTATACAAAGTATTTTACTTAATTACTAGATCTAAGGAGGGAATAGTTTTGAAGTGTCAAGAGTTATGGTAATATTTTCCTGATTTTATTAAATGTATGAAGTAATTAAAATAAATATTTCATGTTATATACGTTATATTTATAGATGTTAACTTATTAATCCTAAATTTTCCATATAAAAAGGGGTTGGATAGGATGGAAAACCAAAATACAAGTTTAAAGAATCGGGATTTTTTAATAAATGAATTAAATCTTGAAACGATGAATAATAAATCTATTTACTTTGAAAATGAAAAAATAGTCGTTCTTTCTCCTGGTATTCAAAATAGTCGTTATAGTTTCGATTTAAACAAAGCCTCAGTAGAAAAAGCATTAAATTCTAAAAAGGATTGTTTCTTAGTTATTCGATATTTTGATGAATTTTTAGTTATTGAGTTAGAAAAATTATTGAGAAATGTTTTAGTAGAAAATAGTTTACATACATATGCTGATGGTCGACAAAAATGGTCTATGCAAGTAAGAGAAGAAAATGGAGAATTATTTGCTAGTGTATATAGTCACGATGAATCTTTAAAGCTTCAAAAATTAAATAGATTAGAACTAAAGCAATTTATTCATTCTTATAACGGGGTAAAAAACGAAAATAATCAATCGCCTCATAATGTTATAAAAACAGAAGAAATTAGTAAAATCCCTTCCCACACCCACTCCTACCTAACCTCCCGCGGCTTCCTTTACTCCAGAGAAAACATCGCGAACCTGTACCTTTCTCTTCGAAGTAAACCGTTCGTTATTATTTCTGGTATTTCGGGGACGGGGAAGACGAAGATTGTGCAGTTGTTTGCGGAGAGTGTGGGGGCGACGGAGGGGAATGGACAATTTAAGTTGATTTCGGTGCGTCCGGATTGGAGTGATAGCTCGGACTTGCTGGGGTATAAAAATTTGCAGGATCAGTTTGTGGAGGGGCAGTTGACGGAGATGGTGAGGCAAGCGCATGCTAATCCGCAGCTTCCGCATTTTGTCGTGCTAGATGAGATGAATTTAGCACGAGTGGAGTATTATTTGAGTGAGTTTTTAAGTATTATGGAGAGCCGTCGAGTGGGCGAGGGTGGGGAAGTCGTTTCCTCTACACTCGTGACAACAAATGATGGCGCCTTTTCGTTGCCGAATAACCTGTACATCATTGGGACGGTGAACATGGACGAGACGACACATCCATTTAGTAAAAAGGTGCTGGACCGTGCCAATACAATTGAATTTAATGACATCCGACTCACTCATTTTGCGATGTTTGAGCAAGACGAGGAAGAGGTAGCTGCTGTTCGAGTAGGGAACGAGCAATTTGAATCGAAGTATCTGTATTTAAAGCAAGCTTATGCAGAAAATAAGGTGCTAGTTCAACAGGTTTCTGTGCAACTAGAGAAAATGAATGAACAACTCCAAATGATTTATGCACAAGTTGGTTATCGTGTACGAGATGAAATTTGCTTCTACATGCTGTATAACGATGAGATGCAGTTACTGTCTGAAGAGGAAGCATTTGATTTTTGTGTGATGCAAAAGATTTTACCGCGCATTTCCGGCGCTGATTCGACTGTGGAGGACCTGCTTAAGAACTTATATAAGCAGTTTACAGGAGAAGCATATGAGAAAGATAAAGTAGTGTCAGAAGATGCACTTTATCCACGTAGTGCTAAAAAAGTAGCGGAAATGTTGAATCGATTATATAAAGATGGCTTCACGTCATTTTGGGTTTCGTAAGGAGGGGGCATGATGCTCCAGACGACAAAAGAAATAGAGTTATTAGTCATTGAAGCCACAGAGGTAACCGTTGTATTGAAAGGAAAGATCGATACAAGAAAGCATCGTTCCGCAACAGGTTTTATTCCGATGACATTTTCGACAGATGTCGATATCGATGCCGATGTGCAACTGTATCATACGGAAAAAGGGCAATTAACACCTTTTGAACCGAATCAAATGGCACCGATTTTTTTCGAGAATGGCAATTATGAAATTATCATTTTACCGAAAACCGAGGATGTATTTAGCTTTGATCATGAGTATGAGCCGTTTCGAAATGCCGTCACAAAGCTTTCGAGGTCTAATATTTTAACGGGGAATCTTCATTTTCGAAATGAAGTCGGCCTATCGACAATGAACATTTTAAAAAATGGACAACCGCTTTTTTCATTTACTATCGAAGTATTTCCGACGAAGCTGGATTATCAAAAGGATTATACGGCATTACTTGATGAAGTGAATGCAGAAATTTATAATTTGGCGTTTAGTTTTATTCGTCGTACCCATTTACGAGCAAGTCGGAAGCAATATAAAGAACCGTCGTTAACAGAGTTTTATCGTATTTTGAGCGAGCATTTTGAGGAGTACATACAAGCTATCCGTAATGTTGAACGGTTTCCACATCATCAGCTCATTACGATATATGAGGAAGTGCGCGGTGATCGGTTACGCAAGCAGGATAGTAAGGGGCGGGCTTATTTACGTAAACATGCCCATCGCTTTGTGGATGTTGCGAGTGGATTGCCGTTAGCGAATCGAACAGTGATGCCGGAAAAGGGCTTACTTCAGAAAAAGCAGCAGACATATGACACGCACGAAAATCGCTATGTAAAATGGACGATGCACCGTATTCGGGCGCGGATTGGACACGTAAAAGAAGAGGTGTTGAAGTCTTATAAAAGCCGGAATGTAAGTCCAGACCCGGCGTTGTTGCAGTTGTTAGAGCATATGGAGCAACAGCTAGGTGTGCATTTACGAAAGCCATTATGGAAACAGGTGGGGCAGCTCGACCGTTCTGTGTATAGTTTAGTGATGCAGATGGGAACAGGCTACCGAGAAGTATTTCAAATCTATGCCATTCTTTCACAAAGCCTTGTGCTACACGGGGATATTTATAAAATGTCGGTAAAAGATATTGCGACACTTTATGAATACTGGACGTTCCTGAAGCTTGGGCAAATCTTATCCGATAAATGTATTGGATTAGAACAGGATATTGTACGTGTGAACCGAAATGGCTTATATGTAAACTTAAAACAAAATCAAACGGCTACCCGCATATTTAAGCACCCATTAACAGAAGAAGTGGTGACGCTGCGCTATCAATACAATACAGGGAAAAGGTTGCCGACCGTTCAGCAAAATCCAGATTCGATGCTCAGTATTGCAAAGAAGGGGAAAGATTATTTATTCCAATATATTTTCGATGCTAAGTACCGCATTAATGTAGAGGGACAACCTGGGCCAATGGAAGAGGATATTAATACGATGCATCGTTACCGGGATTCGATTGTTGTGGAGCAAGGCGGTACATATGAGCGCACGGCTTTCGGGGCATATGTGCTGTTTCCGTGGAATGATGAAGGGGCGTATCGTGCGCATCCACTGTATAAAAGTATTGAGAAAGTCAATATTGGTGGACTTCCGTTTTTACCGCACCACACGGGACTTGTAGAAGAAGTGATTGATAATTTACTGAATAAGAGCGCGGATGAACTACAGCGTGAAGGTATTTTACCAAGAGGGACGATCAGCTACTTGCAGGAGCAGGAAGGGACTGTACTTGTTGTGCATGAAAGCCATGTAGTGAATCAAGAGGTGCTAGTAGAAGATACGGTTTCTACATTGATTGACATAGCAAATGAATCTTTACCGAAAGGATATCGGGCTATTAAACAGATGGCAATCGGAAACGATCAAGGTGTGCATACAATTGCGAATGCTCAATTTGTACAAAGTGATGCATCCAAAGTCACGTTTTATTTGGATTATATAGAGCCGCATACGCTGTTATTAAAAGAGCTTTATGAATGGATGGCGCCGTTTATTGTTGAGATGAAAAGCTTTGATTTGGCCAATGCATTTTCAGAGCTGTTTGTTCAGGGGAGAGAACTTGAATTATTAAAAATGTTCCGCCGGTTATCAAAAGATGTACAGGTGCAGTTAGACCAGCGACACATTACGAGCATGAGCAAGGTGGAACGATTTATCGTAGGAGACAAAGCCTTTGTCCTACAGCCAGAGGCACTTGTTTGTGAGGGAATTGAAATCGCAATTGCCGGTCGCCCGTTATATGAAATTTTTGAGCAAGTAACGATGGTGTTAGGCATTTCTACTTTAGAGTAGGGATGCTTTTTTACTTTTCACGTATTAATTTCTCCACCGCCGGAATATCCGCAGGGGCAAAATCAAGTGAACGTAATTGATCACGAGGGACCCATCTTGTCTCGGCATGCTCTAAAGCAGTAGGGGTGCCAGTTAAAATCGTCGACATATATGTTTCAAGGCGTACAATCACTTTTTCGTATTCATATGTTGTATCTTCTACTTTTTCACCAATTGCAATTTCACAGTTGAATTCTTCTTTAATTTCACGAATAAGCGCCTGCTCCGGTGTTTCGTTGTCCTCAATTTTTCCACCAGGGAATTCCCAATAGTTCGGTAAAGACATTGCGGGACTTCTTAAAGCACAAAAAATTTCCTTCTTCTCGTTTTCAATAATCGCCCCTACAACGTGTACGGTTTTTTTCATGTAAAATCATCCTTCCTATATAAAAATAGTATACCCAACTCTGTCATGGCATGTAGCACAAAGTAAAATATTGCTAATTGCTTTGCGAGTGTGCAAGATCCCTTTATTGTGTTCAGCAAGGAGTGACGATCATGAAACAAATAGCTATCAAAATTGAGCATGGTTTAGTCGTAGAGGTAATCGCGGAGGAAGAAGTAGAGCTGGTCATCATGAATGTAGACGGAGGACAGAGAGGGTGAATACATGAGCTCATCTACGCCTATGATTTTGCAGAGGGGGAAGTATTTTTCCCACTGCAATTGCTGAATGCGAATAATTTTTTTCTACAATTCCACCATACAGCGAAATCGAGATACAACATATTTATAAATAAGTGTCAAAGTAGGTCTTTTTGCATAAATGGCACTTATTTGTATTTAAGTTGTATATCAAAATTGGCCAATGGAAGTTTTGGCGTTTTTTGAAGTGGGCATATTATTTTTTCTGTTAAAAAATTGCAAGTAGGAATTGGTTTTTATTGTGATAAACAAGAAAGTATTATTTGTGCAAATCATAGGCTGTAGTTGATGGTGCTATCTTTTTTGAAAAGGAGATTTCATTTTGTTCGTTTTTTATCTGAAAAGGTGCTTTTTGCTCTCTATGCTAGACTTCTTTTTTAGTAAATATCTCTGTTATTTAGCATAGTAGCTATTAGTAGAGCGCATGATTTGGCATAAAATATGTATTTTTTCGCTATAAAATGGATTATTGTGGGATGATGTATATGATATAACCTAAAAATTAACAAAAAGGAGCCAACACCTTGAAAAATACATTACTCATGCAAACCGACACATCCTATACATTGAATTTTTTGATTTACCTCCAAAATATGTACCTGAACCAAGGGCAGCGGGAGGAAAAGGTGAAATTTCCGTATATGCCAATCACAGTAGCTTTTCATGAAGACTTTGAAGTGGCCTATCAAGCATTGTGGAAGGAAGCTTCACAAAGAATTGCGGAGTATGGTCATAGCGATTTAGATATGTTTTATAAGGAAAAAGAGTCGTTTTTCGGAAGGTTGTTCGCGTCCGATGCTGTTGGCTTCAAAGATTTCCATACGATTTATAAAACTTTTAACGTGTGGTGGAACAGTTTAGCCGGCGGTTTTTCAGTAGAACGATCGATTGATGAAAGAGGAGAACAGGTATATAGAGATTTGGTAAATGCTTTAGCGCAAGCAGGGAAGATGCCGCAAAAGCCATTGCATATGAGTGTGCTTTATGACGACTGTTTATTAGGGAATGAAGAGAACTTTTCCTATTTTGCAATCGTACCTATAAACAGTTTTTTCGTGCAGTATAAAGCGGTTGTTGCGAAATTACAGGGATGTATGGAGTAAGGTGGCACGTCCCCGGTACGAAGGTGGTACAAAGATGGCACGTCCCCGGTACAAAGGTGGTACCGGGGACGATTGTTATTCGTTGTTATGTTGTTGCTGTTTTTCGTAGTGCGGCTGTTGCACATTATTGTGAATGACTTGGTTAAACTCGGCAGAATATTCCTCGCGTTGCTTCTTTTTAGGATGAACTTCTTCCTTTTTCTTTTTGAAGCTTGTTTTTTCTTTCTTCGCCATGTCTGTTCACCTCCTCGCAACTAATGTGTACAGGAGAGAAGGATTTATGCTTGTTGATTGGAATGAAATCTTTCCAAAAAGTGAGGCAAATAGAGTAAAGCGCTTTACATAAGAAAATTTTAAAATATAACGTTTTCTAAATCATTTGAATGACGTATGCCAGTCATTGTACGTGTAGTGCTCTTTGTTATCACAGATGGGCTTGTAATTTGTGCAGACATCGAGTAAATGTCGTTTTCTTTTATCGAGCGTTTTACTTGATGTGAAAATGTGACATACATCCTTTTTATTCGTTATTTTCATATTATGTAGACAGAAAATTTCATTATCGTGATCGCCATATGGACAGAAGTTGCCGTATCTACACGATTGGCAACAGGCGATTTTGATCGTTGGCGGGAGTACTTTTTGTAAATTTTTAACGGCAAACTCTGTTTCGGATGTTGGTGCTGAACAAAAACGACGATTGTCTATAGCCACTTCATAGTGAATATGCGCCAGTTCACCATCAACTGTGTGTGAATAAAAGACTTTTGTTAGTATATTCGTCGGCATATCGTTCATCACATAATGAACGGACACTGTTTTTTCAATCAACAATAGTTGGTCATCTCCTTTATCAATTAATTTTTATAAAATAATTTTAGTTGCTATTGGGTGGAATTGGAATATGCATTAAAATAGTTGTGTACTCATTGAAAATGAAAGGAGCAATGCCAATGCCGTTAGAAGCAGAAATGCCACATTTATTAACAATTGGCTTTATCGTGATCGTCTTCATTTTCGCTATATCGATGATAACGTTATGGCTGAAAAACAAAAACAATGGTGTTGCTTACATATTTATTTTACTGCGTCTCTTATGGTTATCATGTGGGTTTTATTTTTTGATGCATGCGATTTCTCCTGATCTTGATTACAATCACCCAATGGCTTCGGAAGAGAATTCCAGGCAAATGGGGATTGCCGGTGTCTTTTGGCTTGCCAGTATGATGAGTCTATTCATCGGCATTGTTCAATTTACAAGCGTAAAGAAAAGTCTTGGTAAACGTACTGCCTAGGCTTTTTTGAGGTGATTTTTTTATGAAATATATTAGAGGGTTAAAAACCAATCATTTTCCCTCACAATTTTACCTATTTTTAACCTTCATCTGGTATGGTCTAGCTATTATATCGTAGAAAGGTGTGCGTTTTTTGAAGATTGCGAGAGGGATATGGTTATTTGTGTTCGCGCTAATGCTCGCGGCATGTGGCGATGAATGGTTAGAGGAAGAGGAAACGAGCAAGGTACAGGTTGAAACAGCGAGTACACAAACAGAGGATACCGCCAACTATGTAGATGAGGAGCTCGAAATGGTCGACCTGGCCGTAGATGGATGTAAAAAGGGCGAGGTGTATATCGAGGAGGACGATGTGTGTTCGCTTGTGGTGGCATGTGATGACCCAGAAGGTTGTGTTGAGTGGGGCGACGAGCTTGTGTGGACACTGGAGGAGGAATACGGTTCGCTCATTTATGAGGAGTCTGTGCCAGAGCCATTTGACGGGTTAGATACGATTGCGGTGTATGAGGTGGATCTTGAAACAGAGGAACTGTATACAGATGCCAATATCGATGATGAAACAATGGAGTATCATGCAGGGCTTTGGTATAGCTATGCTTGGATTATTCCGGAGCATGCGAGACCAGAGATGGACCGCTTTGAAGTATTTCAAAGTGGTGACCGTTTAGCACATGTATATATACATGACGAAACAGCGGCTTCTCAATGGACGCTCGGTATTAACAACGAGCATCAGGAGTATGCATCTGAATCCATGGTGACGTACATTCACGAATTTGCGCATTTGCTGTCATTGCGTGAGACGGAAGTTGATTATTACTCAGAGGCTTGTGAAACCTCTTTAATTGAAGAATATTGTTATTTTGACGATGCGTATATTGCCGATTTTTATAATCACTTTTATGCAGATGGCAAGGCAGCGTATGCAGAGGAGCATTATGTAACAGAATATGCAGAGACAACGATTATCGAGGATTTCGCAGAGACATTTGCGCATTTTGTGTTAACAGCCTATCCAGCTGGTGATACATTAGTGGAAGAAAAAATTCGATTCTTCTATCAATATGAAAATCTAATAGAGCTACGTGCGGAAATTTTAGGCCGTGCTGCTACGTGGATGGACCGTATTGTTGTCGAGTAATACGAAAGCGTTTGAACATGAATTTGTTCAGGCGCTTTTTTTATGTCCCTTTTTTGTGTACTAATTTCGATGAATAGCTCCACAAATCACTTTTACTTGAAGAAGGAATAAACTTGTCTGTTTTAGTAGTTTGCTGTGCCGTATTTTTAACTGTATTTCTTTGCTGCATATGTTTGAAAAAATCACCAGTTGTTTGACCTACTTTACCTATAACTTGTGTAACCCCCTTTTTGTCTTTCTATCGGAAAATGTGAATAATTTGCATTAATATACCAAAGTATTGTTTGGAATATACAGGAAAAAAACCGACTCTATTTAAAGTAAGAGTCGGTTTGATGGAAGACATAAAGTATTAAAAAGTTTTATTAGTTAAATTCACTGTATATTCAGATATTAAAATTGTTTTGTAAGATCATATTCATAACTGAAATTGGCACGAACGTTGTTCATTGTGGATGCTGCTGTAGCTTTAGCATTATATTTGAACGACCAAATACTAGATAAATCTAGATTATCTGTCAAAGAAATATTATACGAACCTGAAGTAGCATTTGAAGCAAGTGCAGTATACCAAACTCTATTATGACTAGACATTATTTTATGTGTAACATTTCCTTGGCTTGGTGTCATTGAACTTCTAGTAGAAACTGATTTTACTTTAGCACCTTTAGGAATAGTAGTATCTTTAGTTAAATCGAGTGTAATAACAGAAGAATCTATACCATCTAGACTAAGACCCTTATTGCCTGCATTAGTGGCAGTACCTGTAAAACTAAATTCCTTACTACCCGATTTAATACGATCCGCTACCGAAACAGTGAAATACATAGTACCTGTATAATTTGGATCACGAGTAACTTTTACATAAAACACATTAGATGTTGATGTAGCATCTGCGTTTACATAAAGAAAAGGTGTTAGTGAATTTGGATTTATTACAGTATCCCCATAACCTATAGGATTATAATTTTTATCATATAATTCAATAAACATATCTCCATACTCAGATTGGTATGTACTTTTAACATAAACTCGGTCACCTGCACTAGCCGTAAATTTAACATAGGCTTCATCTTGATCTGGGTCTAAGACTGTTAAAGCACCACTACTATATTTCCAATTACCTAAATTTGTTGCAGTACTAAAATCATTGTTTCCAGTATTAGCACTAGCTGTAGAGATTAAGTTTCCAAAGCTAATAGAACATAATAATAACATTACTGCTAATAGCGCTGATTTTAAAAATTTATTCATCAATTTGCAACTCTCCTTCTTTAGTATAGATTAAACAAATCATATCATGAGAAATACAAAAAAGTGAATATATGTAATTAATAAAAACATTTTACAAATAATCACTCAAACCGATATATAGTTTATAAATAAATTAAATTTTTAATATGAGAGAATTTTCATTACTAATATGTGAGGTGGAAAAGAAATGAAAATTTCAAATCAACAGCCTAATTACACGCAATCAACACAAACAAATACGAAGATTCAGCACAATAACGGATACGAAAGCAAAGTAAAACAATATAAAGCAATTTTAGAAGAAAAATATAAGAAAATTCATCAGGAGAATACACGTCGAAAAGACCCTTGGGGGCATATCTCTGATAAATATAGAAACCCTTATTCACCTAAGTTTCGTTCAGATTTAACAGAAACGGAAAGAATGGCTGCCTATGAAAATGAGACCAGTATGCTTCAATTCAATGGAAAACTAGGAGTTTGTAATTTTCAAGATGCTGCGTTTCGTGACATGCCCAAAATTAATGGGCTAGTAGAAAATTATGAAAAACGAGCCTTTCAACGTGAGCAAGTAAACAACCAAATCAGTGAGCTTTTTAAAGAAGCAGGTACAAGTATCCCAACAGGTACAAATCTTACCTTTACGGTTAACCCAAATGACTTTTCTGTCTCGGTTTCTGGTTCGAAGGATGAGCTACTTCTTCGTCAAATTGAGCAGCTTTTTAATGCTGAACAGAACGGGCAAGAGCTATACCGCCATATTTTTAAAAGCTTAGATCATGAATCAACGCAGCGTTCAAAGGCAGCAGAGCGCAAATACAGCTTAATTAGTACGCTTCGCACTACAGGTTATGATTTAAGCAAATTAGAGCGAAAAGACGGCAAGTTTTTAACACCAGACGGTCAGGATGTGTTCGAACTGTACTTAGATAAAATGCGTACCAATCCGTACGAAAAAAATTACGTGAGTGCAGCGGCCTCTCATTACGGACCAACGTATTATGAGCTTGCGAAAAATGGTTTTGACGCTTTACCAGACCTGACGTTATCGATTAACTATATAGATGGAAAATTACAAGACGTCGGGCAACAAATGAATTATAGTGAAACGGGTTGGTTAGAGGCACTTAAAAATAGCAAGAGGTGAGCGAATTGAAAATTGGACAAATCCCTTTTCAACCAATCGCAGCGCAACTAGGAAAAAAAGAAAAAATAGCTGATACGGAAGCGACAGTTGTGCAGCAATTAACCGACGCGAAGCAAGTGTTAAAGGAAACTGTGCAGCAACAAATTGCAGAAATCGAAGCAGCACGCACCGATATGGGCGAGGATGATCCGAAAGCCCAGCGTTTAATCGACAAATTCAAAAACGGCAAAAAGCTTACACCAGAGGAAATGGCATACGTGCGTAAAAATGCACCGGGTATGGTAGATTACATTGACCGTATTACCCGTGAACGCGAAGTCATTGAACTCAGTATGAAAATGGCACCAACGAAAACAGACGTACAAATGGTGGCGTTCCGTGCAGCCAAGCAAATTGAAAAGCATCAAATTCCTGAAGAGCGTGAAATTCGTGCCAAGCATTTAGCCGACGCAAAGCACGAGTACGAGCAAACGGATGAATACAAGGAAAAACCGAACAGTCCATTAGAAAAACAAGAAAAGCCGGTGAAAGTTCGCTACAAACGAAGTGAAAAAGAAACGCTCGAGCTCGCAAAAGCTGCTTATGAGCAGGTGAAACCGGAGAAGAAAGAGAATACCATTCAATATGAACAATAAGAAACGATTAAAATAACCAACTGCCTCTATGAATGGCGTTGGTTATTTTTGTATAGATTTGTGCAGTTGTAATAGCAACGAACATTATCAAACCGGCGTTGGGGAACATTAATTTTAACGAAAATATTACGGAGCTATATGGTTCTAATAATATTCAAAAATAAAAAACCCCCGCAGCAATGAAGTGACCAACTTTCCTTATTTTGTTGGTGTTGTAGAGGGGAAGTGGTGATGTAGGAATCATCCATCCAATGTTTGAGACATATAAAGTCTAGTAGGAGAAATAGATAATTATCGTGGAGGAGGGCGAGTCCATGTTGCAGGAACTAGGGGTACAGCAAATAACAATACCATTACCGTATCGTTTAAATCATGTGAATGGTTTTATCGCAGAAGGAGCAAATGGTTGGACTATCATCGATGCCGGATTAAATACGGAACAGACCGCAAAGCTATGGGCACCGATTATTAAAGCACGTGAAATAGACGATATGTTGATTACCCACCATCATCCAGACCATTTTGGCTATGCGGGCACGCTGCAACAATTGACAAATGCGTCTGTTTGGATGACCGAAATTGAAGCGCAGCAAGGCTTGTCCTTTTGGCAACCGGCGTTCTCAGAAAGGATGAAACAGACGTCTTATACGTTTGGTTTTCATGATGCCACGTTCTCTGACATGTTCACATTGGAGGACGAAAGCTTCGTTCAACCGTATCCCGTGGTGAATCAATATTTGGAAGAGGGACAAGTCATTCCTTTTGGCAAGTATGAATATAAAGTGCTCATTACACCCGGTCATTCAGACGGGTTAATCACGTTATTTAATGAAGAACAAAGTATTCTTTTTTCGACGGATCATATTTTGCCGCATATTTCACCGAACATTTCATACTGGTTTGAGGGCAACGAAAATCCTTTAGGGTCGTATCTTGCCTCGCTCGAGAAAATACGCGCACTCGATGTAGACCGAATCATTCCTTCACATGGACAACCGTTTCGCCGTGGGAATGAACGAATTGAGCAATTAATCGCGCATCACAAGGAGCGTTTAGCGCAAACATATGAAGTCATTCAACACCCTGTTTCTATTTTTGAAGCAAATGCACAGCTATTTAGTCAAGTGCTGACGGCTCATGAATACCGCTTTGCAATTGGTGAAACGATTGCCCATTTAGAATATTTGTATCATCAAAAACAATGCCAAAAGAGCTGTGAAAAGGGTGTTTGGTACTATCAAGCACAATAAGGGGGAGTTTAGCATGAGTAAACCGTATTTATTGGAAGAGCATAATATTTTTCGGAAGGCCTTTCGTCAGTTTCTTGCCCAGCATGCGGCACCATATTTTGAGCAGTGGGAGCAGGACAAGCAAGTGCCACGGTCCTTTTGGTTAGAGGCAGGGAAGCACGGATTTCTTTGTCCGTGGGCGGAGGAGAAGTATGGTGGTGCGGAGGCGGATTTTGCTTATTCTGTCATTATAAATGAGGAGCTGTCTACGATTGGCGCAGGGCTAGGCGGTGTTGGGCTGCATAATGATATCGTGATGCCGTATATTCAAGATTTTGGATCTAAGGAGCAAAAGCAAAGGTGGCTCCCGAAAGCTGTCAGTGGAGAGATCATTTCAGCCATTGCGATGACAGAGCCAGGTGCGGGGTCGGATTTAGCAGGTGTTAAGACGACGGCGGTGAAAGACGGCGACCATTATCTCATCAATGGAGAAAAGACGTTTATTACAAATGGCTATTCAGCGGATTTAGTGTTGGTCGTTTGTATCACCGATCCACAGGCACAGCCGATTCATAAAGGGATTAGCTTAATTGCCGTGGAGGCAGGAACACCTGGATTTACAAAAGGGCATAAGCTACGCAAAGTAGGACAGCATGCAAACGATACATCGGAGCTTATTTTTGATAATGTGGTTGTGCCAAAAGAAAATTTGATTGGGCAAGAGGGCATGGGCTTTTATTATTTAATGCAAAAACTACAGCAAGAGCGCTTGATTTTAGCGATTGGAACAGGAGCAGAAATGAAGCGCATGCTCGATATGACGGTGGACTATGTAAAGCAACGTACCGCTTTTGGGAAACCGGTTAGCAAATTCCAAAACACACAGTTTAAACTCGCAGAAATGGCGACGAATATTACGATCGGAGAAACATTTGTCAATCGGCTCATTCAGGACCATATGGCGGGGAAGGATATTGTAACGGAAGTATCAATGGCGAAGTGGTGGATGACCGATTTAGCGCAAAATGTCGCGGTGGAATGCATGCAGCTCCACGGCGGCTACGGCTACATGGAAGAATACGAGATTGCGAGAAGATACCGCGACGTCGCAGTCGGTTCCATTTATGCCGGTACGAATGAGATTATGAAACAAATTATTGCGAAGAATATGGGGTTGTGAGGGGGGTACCAGCGTAGTACCCGGTACAAAGGTGGTACTACGACGGTACGAAGGCGGTACAAAGATGGCACTAAGGTGGCACCACATAGCTTGCTCTAAAATAGAGCGAGCTATGTTTTTTTATTGAACGAGCAAAAGGATATTGTATCCGAGCGCTATGAAACCCAATCTAATCCACAAAATAAAATTGTACAGACTATTTTGCGAGGCGTATATGTCGATCACTTTGTCAAATTTTGCGTAAAGTTTTTTCCGTTGATGTAACATGTGAGCATTCATTCTCACATATATATTAAAAATTAAATGCAGTTCAAATTTTAACTGTAGTTCAAATTATGATTGTCATCATAGTTTTCTACGGAAAATGTACTGTTAAAAGGGAGAGTGACAGATGGAGTTATTTGATATGAATACAGAGCAACGAGAGTTTCGAAAGGCGCTCCGAAAAATGCTAGAGAAAGAGGCGTTTCCTTATTTTAAAGAGTGGGAGGAACAGCGAGATATTCCCCGTGCTTTCTGGGAGAAACTTGGAGAACACGGTTTTTTAATGCCATGGGTAGAGGAAGCGTACGGCGGTTTAGGTGTAGATTTCAGTTATTCCGCTATTTTAACAGAGGAGCTAGAGAAAGTTGGCGTTGGGGTATCGAGTGGCATTTCGCTACATGCAGATATTGTCTGTCCTTACATCGCGGATTATGGCACAGCGGAACAAAAAGAGAAGTGGTTACCGAAAAGTGTAGCGGGGCAATTGATTAGCGCGATTGCGATGACAGAGCCAGGTGCGGGATCAGACTTGGCAGGTGTAAAAACGGTCGCAAAACGACAGGGCGATTACTATATTTTAAATGGCTCGAAAACCTTCATTACAAATGGGGGGAAAGCGGATTTTATAGTTGTTGTTTGTAAGACAGACCCAGATGCGAAGCCGGCGTATAGGGGAATTAGTTTACTTGTTGTAGAAGCGGATACACCGGGGTTTAAACGAGGAAAGCAACTCGAAAAAATCGGGATGCATAGCGGTGATACAGCCGAGCTAATCTTTGAAGATGCCAAAGTACCAGTCAGCAATCTCATAGGACAAGAGGGGAAAGGGTTTTATTACTTAATGGACAAGCTCCAGCAAGAGCGGCTGCTTGTTGCGTTACAAGTGATGGTAGAAGCAGAAGAAATACTGAAGCTAACGATCCAATATGTCAAAGAACGGCAAGCATTTGGCAGTCGAATTGCAGACTTCCAAAATACACGCTTTAAAATAGCCGAAATGGCAACGGAAATTGAGCTAGGGCGTAGTTATATTAATCAGCTAGTGCAAAAACATATACAAAAAGAAGAAATTGTGAAAGAAGTGTCCATGGCCAAATGGTGGATTAGCGAAATGGCGAAAAGAGTGGCAGCAGAGTGTCTACAGCTACATGGAGGATATGGCTATATGGAAGAATACGAGATTGCAAGGAGATACCGTGATATGCCAGTGACATCCATTTATGCTGGTACAACTGAGGTCATGAAAGGAATTATTGCGAAGAAATTGCTGGATTAGAGGTGTAGTCATGCGAATAAGTGAAAAAAGAGCTCAGAAGAAAAGGGAAGAGATTTTAAAATCTGCATTAGCTATTGTCAATAAAAAGGGCTATGAAGGAACGACCATGGAAGAAATTGCAGCGGGATTACTTATGACAAAAGGGTCTCTTTACTATTATTTTAAAAATAAAGATGACTTAATCTTTCAATGTCATAACTTCGTATTAAGCAAGGCCGTGAAAGAACATGAGCAGTGCTTACAGGCTGAAAGTACGGAATCAGCGGAAGAGACGTTAACCAAAATGATTCAAATCCACATGCACTATGCTCTTCATGAAAAGGAAAGCTTCAACCTCATCATTGAGCCTCAGAAAGCATACAAGGCAGAGTATTTGGAGCCTGTTTTACAGTTGCGAAGACATTATGCAGGCTTATTTGATGAAATTATTGAAAGAGGCGTGGGGAGTGGTGAATTTACGGTACAAGAGCCGATCATTTCAAGGCAATTTATATTAGGTGGTTTAAATTGGGTACAACAGTGGGTAAGGTCACGTGGGCGTCTCGCGTACGATGAGATTACGGACTTATTCGTCAAATATATTCTGAAAATTCTGAAATAGAAAACATACCGGGGGGGAATACAATGAAAAAGTTTTTCATTTTGCTGGGTGTATCACTTTTAATGCTTGTATTAGTCGCATGTGGAGGTACAACAAATGAATCTACAGAAAATATGGAACCAGTATCGGGCGATAATAATGCCGCTACAACAACGCAGGAAAAATTAAAATTCCGTGCATCCTCAGGGGTACCAGATAAGCATTTTTGGTACCGGGGTATGTTTAAGCCATTAACGGATGCGGTAGCAGCAGATACAAACAATCAAATTACATTTGATGTATTTAATGCAGGGGAATTAGTAGAGCTGGGTAACGAGTATGATGCATTATTATCAGGTCAAATCGATATCGCCTTAACACTTATGCCTCCATATGACCCAGCACGCTTCCCGTATACAGAAGCGGTAATGTTACCGCTCCTTTCTTCTGATGCAGAAATTGCACAGAAGGCATTTGCGAATGTCATGAGCAGTGATCGTGCAATTAAAGACGGCAAAACGTATTATGAGCTAGAGTTTGGCGATAAAGGGTTAGTCGCATTTGCTAACCCACCGACAGAGCCGTATGTATTCTCTACGACGAAAACTAACTTTGAAAGTGTAAGCGATTTCACGCAATCGATTCGCATTCGTACTGCATCACGTGTACATGAAATTTTATCAAAGGAATTAGGCATTACAGGCCAATCACTCCCGATTTCAGATGCTTATGATGCACTAAGTCGTAATGCATTAGACGGTATACTTTACAATGCACCGGACTGGATTGCATTTGGCTTAGACGAAGTCATTAAATACACAATTACAGGGGCGAACTTCGGCCATTTTGTAGGGCATACAGCGATGACAGAATCTACGTGGAATAAGCTAACGCCAGAAGTACAAGAAATCTTCCAAAAGCGCGCATTGGAAGCAGCAGCTGGTGGTGCGACATTAACGAAGAGCGAAACACAACAAAATATTGACTCTAATATTGCAAAAGGTGGAACAATTATCGAATTTAATAATGTAAACCCAGAAGTGAAATCATTAATCGAAGAAGCGATTGTGAATTCTTGGACACAGTGGATTAGCAATTTAGAAGCGCAAGGTCATGCAGGAAAAGAAATGGCGTTACTTTGGAGAGATGAACTAGTAAAAGCAGGTGCAACACTTCCACAAGAGATTATGGATTTATAATGGCTCAACACAGGTCGTCTGGCGGAACCACCGTAGGAGCACTATGTCTTAAGGGATCATGATGCAGGATGGAAGGGCGTGTGCTGAAAGTTTTTACTTGCTGGACATCCCCTTCCTTCCATGGAGGTGATAGTGATGGAAAATATCGTCATTCTAATATGTTTTGTGCTCTTCATTTATTTATTGCTCGTCGGACATTATATTAGCTCGTTAATGTTTGTGGTAGGGATCGTCGGGATTTACTTAATCGGTGGCATGGATTTGTTAAAAGGCTTTCTGCAAAATGAACCGTTTAACCGGGTGGCTGTCTATTCCTTAACAACGATTCCAATGTACATTTTAATGGCGCAATTTATTATCCAATCTGGTATTGTCAAAGATTTATATGGGCTACTTTACCGATTATCGAGAGGAAAACCAGGTCCCCTTGGCATGATGACGATTTTTCTAGGAGGATTATTAGGGGGCGTATCGGGTTCCGGAACGGCGACATCTGCTGCCCTTGCACAAATTGCTGTACCTGAGCTAAGGAAACGCGGCTATTCTCCTGAATTAGCGGGAACAATTGCTGCTTGTGCAGGGTCGCTCTCAGCTATCATTCCACCGAGTGTTATTTTAATTTTATACGGGGTAGTCGCTCAAATTTCAATTGGGCAACTTTTTACAGCTGCTTTAATACCAGGTATTTTACTCATGCTCATTTTTTCACTGATTACGCTTGTGTATTTGAAGATTTATCAAAAGGAAATGAGTGCCACTAATCAGGAGCAGGAGCAATTTGAAGAGGCTGTACCGGTTTCTCGGTATGTCATTGTGGCGTTACTTGGCACAAGTATGGGCGTAGCCATCTTTGGTGGAATTTATTTAGGGATTTTTTCACCAACGGAAGCGGGTGCGGTTGGTGCTTCCCTCGCTTTTGTGATGGCCTTATTACTGAGAAAGGTAAATTGGGCTTTTCTGAATACCGCATTAGTCGAAACAGTGAAAATTACGGTCATGGCGATGTTCATTGTAGTCGGCGCTTCTTTGTTTGGTCGATTCATTTCATTATCGCTAGTACCACGTAAAATTATTGACTTACTGCAACCGATTATCGATCAGCCCGTGCTGATTTTGGTTTTAATTATGATTTTCTACTTTATCCTCTTTATGTTTATCGAAAGTGTAGCCGTCATTTTAATGACTGTGCCAATCTTAACACCCATTTTAGACGTGATTCAGACAGATCCATTATGGTTCGGTATTGCACTCACAATCGTTTGTACGATTGGGATGTTAACACCTCCTGTCGGTTTAAGTGTATATGTAGTGGGAAGTGTGACGGGCATTTCCATTGAACGATTGTTTAGAGTATCGACTGTATTTGCCGTTATTAGCTCCATTATCATCATTGCCATACTTATTTTATTCCCTCAGCTTGTCACATGGTTACCGAGTCGAATGCATTAAGGGAGGTATAACATGAAGGGACTTTATAAGACGACCCACATAGGTAGAGAAGTGTGTAAGTACATTAGTTGCTTTGGTGTTCTTACCATGATGCTGCTTATCACAGCAGATGTTTTTATGCGCAATGTTTTTGGCATACCCGTTCCAGGTGTATATGAAATTACGGAAAACTTCCTCATGCCATTAGTTGTATTTCCGGCACTTGGTTATACGTATTGGGTCGGCATCTTGCCTCGATTAACAGAATTAGTCTCGAAAGCACCGCAAAAGTTTCGAATTGTCCACCATTATTTATTGCTAGTCATTGATACAGTTGTATTTGCGTTATTAACGTATTACGGTTTTCAGTTTGCTTTATCAGGATTGAATATCGGCATGGCCATTCCGGTGGCAGGAAAGTTAGTCCCGATTTGGCCTATTTATTTTTTAGTGCCACTCGGATTTTTCTTAGTATTACTTGAAGTGTTAATGCGGTTCGTTAAAAAAGAAGGAGATATTATAGGTGGGGATGAACATGTTTGAAACAATTGAAACGACGCTGGAACAAGGCATTTTAACGGTTACGTTGAATCGACCAGAAGCATTAAACAGCTATACGTACAAAATGAGTGAAGAATTAGAGCAGTTATTTGATGAGGCAAAGGAGAATGACCAAGTACGTGTCATCATCGTCACGGGTAAAGGGCGTGCCTTTTGTGCAGGCATGGATTTATCCGCGAGTGAGAATCCCTTTAAAGTCGAGGTGACAGCAGAACAATTCCGCGATATTGGTGGAAAGGTAAGCCTAAAAATATACGAGCTCAATAAACCGATTATAGCGGCGATCAATGGTGCAGCTGTTGGGATTGGCCTTACGATGACGCTCCCAATGGATATTCGAATTGTGAAAAAGGATGCGAAAGTAGGGTTTGTGTTTGCCAGAAGAGGGATTGGACCAGAAGCATGTTCAGGGTGGTTTTTAACGAAACATGTTGGGCTTGGAAAAGCATTGGAATGGATGTATTCAGGCCGCTATATTTCAACGGCAGAGGGGGTAGCGGCAGGCTTATTCCAATACGAAGTGGACGACCCGTTGCAAAAAGCACAAGAAATTGCAGCGGAAATCATACGCTATACAGCCGCCACATCGAATGCATTTACGAGAGAGTTGCTGTGGACGATGGTGAATGCACCGCATCCGTTTTCCTCACATGCGGCAGAATCGAAATTTTTATATTGGGCCTCTCGCCAAAAGGATGCACACGAAGGGATTCAATCATTTATGGAAAAACGCAATCCACAGTTTCCATTGAAAGCTTCCGATTTACCACTGTTTTTTGACTAATTTTCTTGAGGGGAAGGGTGTTCAATTTGTTCATCACAAATATGTTGAAGCAGTATGCCACATCAAAAGCAGACCGTATCGTAGCACAATTTAAAGGGGAAACATTAACGTATCAGGAGTTGTATAAGCAAGCAGAACATGTAGCCGCATATTTACAGCAAAAGGGCTATAAAAAAGGCGATATCGCGGCAATTTATATGCATAATTCCAATCAGTTTTTAGTGAGCTATTTTGGCGTACAACTGCTAGGGATGGCGGCTATGCCGATCAATACAAAGCTGGCGGTTCCTGAAGTGCAATATATTTTGAATCATTCTGAAGCAAAGGTACTTATTTGCGATCAAGTACTGGAGGAGAATGTGCGGGCGACAGGACATGTTTTTGAAGAAGTCATTAGTAGTGAAGAGACTTTACAAAAAATTACAGAAGATACTTCACTTGACGATACCTTTACCTCTGTTGAAGTCGACCCAGATGAAATGGCGGTTGTCATGTATACATCAGGTACGACAGGGAAGGCAAAAGGAGTAATGCTGTCGCAACGCAATGTATATGAAACGGCAAAAATTTGGGCGGAGTCTATGGAAATGACCGAACAAGATCGAATGTTCATTTGTACACCGTTATTCCATTGTGCAGGCAGTCATGTATTTGCCGTACCGACAATTTATGCGGGTGGTACTGTGATCATTGAAGAGGCTTTTTCACCAGAAAAGACATTGCAGCAATTAGTTGAAACAGAGGCGACGATTTTCTTCGGCGTACCGGCCATGTATACGATTTTGTTAAGTCGCCCGGATACAAGAACATTGGCATTTCCAAAATTACGATTGTTTTGTTATGGTGCAGCACCGATGCCATATGAAATATTACGCCAGTTAAAAGAGGCGTTCCCGCAAGTGCGTGTACAAAATTTATATGGTCAAACCGAAAATACACCTGCTGCTTCCTCATTACTAGATGAACAGGCATTGGAAAAAATCGGCTCTGTCGGTCGGCCGCTCGTACGGACAGAAGTGCAAGTTGTCGATGAACACGGGGAGCCTTTACCGACAGGTGCTGTTGGAGAGATTATAGTCAAGGGTCCACAAGTGATGATTGGCTATTTAAAGAACCCTGAAGAAACGGCTCGTACGCTCAAGAATGGGTGGCTGTATTCTGGCGATTTAGGGCGCTTTGATGAGGAAGGCTATTTATATATTGTCGATCGTAAAAAAGATATGATGATCCGTGGTGGGGAGAATGTGTATCCGATTGAAATTGAGGATGTGTTATATCAAATCCCGGAAATTTTAGAAACCGCTGTCGTCGGTGTACCTCATGAAGTGTACGGTGAGGTTCCGAAGGCTTATGTGGTGTTAAAAGAAGGGCAGACCCTAGATGCCGATGCGATTCTGGCGTACTGTGCGAAAAATTTAGCAAAGTATAAAGTACCAACTGAAATTGAATTCATGGATATGCTTCCACGAAATGCATCGGGGAAAGTGTTGAAGCATACATTGAAGGTGCAGCATGCATAACAAAAAAAGCTGAATCAGCGTAGTACCCGGTACGAAGGTGGTACGTACCCGGTACAAAGGCGGTACAAAGATGGTACTACGCTGGTACCTACAACAAAAAAAGCTGAATGGCAACGGCCATTCAGCTTTTCGTCTGTCCTGAACTTCTAACAATATACGACTTCTCTCTGCGTCACCAAGCTGTTTGTTTGATGAATGGACTGCTTGATAATTTGCTCACTACGTTGAAAGCGAGCATTGTCTCGTGTAAGCAAAGATGTTGTAAGGCATTGTTTAAGGTAAATGGCTTTTCTGCTGACAGGAGATAGGTCTTCGGTAGCGCGCAAATAATAATCTCGCTTTTGACCAAGTTTAAAAATAGCGGCAGCGATTTCTGCATTTTCTTCTACTAAAACAAAATCAACCCAACGCATAAAATAGAGTGCTAAGTAGTAGCTAAAGATAAATAAACGATCCGCATCCTCTTTCCATGTCTGTGTCATCTCAGCTATTTCCGCTGAATTGTTTAGCAATGTTGCAAAGTAATAGTCACATCGGTGCATAAAGTGTTGTTCCATATCTGGTATGGTGATAAATGGGTAATGCCGAATAAATACCCAACAGTTTAATACAGCTGCAAGTGCATTATCACGATTATGAACTTTGACAGTAAGAGGCGTGAGTACGTCCTCCCATGTTGTATAAAGTACTTCAAATTCCTTGAGTTCTATTGGTGAAATGGGGTATAAAGAATGTTGAATTGTAAGATTTCTCATTTTCTCTATTGATTCTTCCTTTCAATTGCCAATACTACTATACATGAAATGATAGTGATACACGATGGATGTAATACGATATTAAAGAGAAAGAGGATTATACTAGGAAGAATCTATTTAATCTGTTTATTATCCTCTTAATGGCAGCACTTTGCTTTTTGAATTTTTACATTTATCCATCCTATGGTTGGACCAATTTTTACATTTGCTATTCTTATGGTTAGACCAGTTTTTGCATAGCTAATCATCGTGGGGGAAATAATTGGCTAGCAATTTGATTTTTTATGATTTACGGGAATGAGCAAACTTATAATATATATGCACATCGTAAATGAAATATTACATGTTGTTATTTTTTTTATTAATTTTATCCCGCTCTTAAAATTTATAAGAAGACACGTGTTTGTGCAATAAATTCGGGAATAATACGAGCAAAAAGAGGTGCTCGTATGCAGATTTATGGGATTGAGCAATGTGATGTATGTTTTGATTTAATCGATATCGTCAGCCGGAAGCAACATCAATTCGTCCATTCTTATAATGTGAATTGTTTATTGTGCGAGACATGTTACGAGAAAATACTGGATATGACGGAAGAACAACTCGATTATTTTTTTCCGCCGCATATTAAACGGCAAGTCGTATATAAATATGAAGGTGTCCCATTTATGAAGTGGGTAGGCCGTTCATCGTCCTCTAAAGGCTATTGGTATTAGCGAAATACCGTCTCTTTCTCCACAACTTGTGTCTTTTGTGAGAAAAAGCTCTAGCATAATGGAAGTTAGACATAGGTTAGGGTATAATTATATGAAGTGATTATATGAGGGAGCATTTAATAGAGACAAAATGGTGAATCAATCATATTCAAAATTATGGGCACAGGCAGTCAAGACGGGGATTATTAAGTCTAATTTAGTCCCGATGGTCGCTGGCTTAATGCTCGCATTATATACTTATGAACTTAGTTTTATCGATAATATTTGGAAAGTTGTGTTCGCTTTAGCTGGTACAGCCGCCGTTATTGCAGCGGCAGGTTCGTTTAATAATGTGTATGACCGCGATATTGACGCTGTTATGCCGCGCACGAAAGTTCGGCCAACTGTAACAGGGGCATTGAGTGTAAAAACAGTATTAATTGCTGCAGTGATTTTATTAATTGTAGGGATTGTTTTACTTTATTTTACAACACCGTTAGCCGCATTATTGGGGTTTCTTGGTGTGTTTTTCTATGTTGTGCCGTATACAATGTGGACAAAGCGTCGGACGATTTGGAATACAGAAGTCGGTAGTATTTCCGGTGCGATGCCGCCATTAATCGGTTGGGCCGCAGTGGCACCAGATATTTGGCATCCAGCATGCTGGGCCTTATTTATCATTATGGTCATTTGGCAAATGCCGCATTTTTACGCGATTGCGATTCGAAAGCGTGAGGATTATGCCGCAGCCAATATCCCGATGTTACCGGTTGTCAAAGGCGAACGCCGCACATACATTCAAACGAATGTGTATTTAGTATTAGTCATGCTAACAAGCTTGTTATTCTATCCGCTTAGTCTCGGACTGACAATCGTGTCGTTTGTGCTTGGCGGTGCGTGGTTATGGTTAAGCTTTGTTGGCTACCACAAGATGGAAGGGAAAACGTGGGCTAATAAGATGTTTACGTATTCGCTGTTCCATATGGTGGTTTTATTTGCCACAGTTATTATTTACTCAGCAGTCGGATTAATCTTGCGTGCTTTATAAGAAATGAAAACCCTTGAAGCGAATGTGCTTTGAGGGTTTTTGGTTTTAATGGGGGAAGTCGCGTAAAAACCCCCAACACAAAAAAACCACCCTTATGCGTAAGGATGGTTCATATGAGACAGGGAGACAACTTGATTTTTTCCTTGGCTTTTCGCCATATAAAGTGCTTGGTCAGCGATCCGAAACAACTGCTTAAATTTACGGGCAATGATGCTTGAGTTACAGACGACGCCCATACTAATCGTAAACTGCACTTTGTATCCTTCACCTGAAACCGTCATATTTGTAAGTGCGTTGAATATGTCATTTACTTTATTGGCTATTTGCTGCTGGGAAAAGTTTTTCAGTAAAATCACGAACTCATCTCCACCGTAGCGCCCAATCAATGTTTGTTCTTCCTGGACAATCTTTCGACACTGTTGTCCGACAGCCGCAATCACTTCATCCCCGACGAGATGTCCGTAATAATCATTAATCGATTTGAAGTTATCTACATCAAACACAAGGCAACAAATGTGATCGCTTGTTTCTCGTGCTTCCGTTAGCCAATGATCACAGGTGGACTCTAAATAGTGGCGCGTGTATACCCCGGATAGGGGGTCTATATTTGCTCGCCGTTCCATTGTCGAAATGCTATGCTCGATGTCCAGCTCCCTCACCTTTGAAAACAGCCGCCCTTTGTATACTTGTTTTAGCATGTCAGCGTGTTTTTTCATATACTCATAGGCATTTTTGAAGCACTGCTGTTGTTCATACGCTTGCGCATGATAAAAATAAATCCGTTTGAGCAACACATGGTTATTCGTAGATAATGCGATAATTTCTGCTTCTGATAAATAGGTAATTGCCTCGGTAAGTCGTCCTTGCTTTAAGGCAAGTAACCCTTTCGTATATAAATAATAACTGCGCTCACGCTGATTACTTTGAATAAAAGGGTTATGTGAGAGTAACTCCAGTATTTGTGCTACATTAGTAAAGCACTCCAGATGCACATAGGTCATAGCAAGACTACAGTAAATTTGGCAATGTAAGTGCACATCTTCTGCGCAATGCGTTTTCGCGATTGCTAGCGCTTCTTGTGCCATCGTAAGTGCTTCTTCATAATGTTCTGTTACGAGATGGAAATTACTCATCATGCGATAGCTTTTACTTAATTCGTAAGGCAAGTTCAGCATTTGTGCGAGGTGAATACATTCTTCCATTGCTTTTTTTGCTTTATCGTAATGTTGCTCATATTCATAGATCAAGGCGTAAATGTGGCATAAATTATAGTGTTCATGCGGACTACCGTACTCATCGCATAACTGTTTGTACTGAAGTGTACTTTGAAAGGCATTTTCCATTTGTCCTAAACAATAGTAGCAAGAAGCAATATTAATATGGGCAATCATGGCGCCATATGGATTGTTATGCTGCTCAAATTCTTCTAGAAAGGTGCACATGACGTCAATGGCCCTGTGATAATGCCCATCAGCAAATAGTTGGTCGTAATGTGATTCTACATGTGGAACGGGTTTATATTTTATACTCATTTTGTCACCTACTCTCTATTAGGAGAAAATTACTAGTCTACATAAATCATTTATATATATTAATTATACTATTTATCCAAAAATTAGGGTATATGTTTAGGGGGTATTTTAGTGTAGATTTTATGAAAAATTGTTTTTTCCTAGTGATATGTAGTGAGAAAATAGAAAAACCTGCACGCTTAGAGGGCGCAGGTGTTAGTGGGAAGTTTCTACAGTTTCAGTGTCGCGACTTCATATAAATAGTCACCTAATACACGAAGTCCTTTATCGAAGTTTTCGAGATGGAAGTGTTCGTTTGGCGCATGGAAGTTTTCGCTTGATAAACCGAAGCCCATTAGTACGACAGGTAAGTCAAGAATTTGGTCAAATGCTGCTACAATCGGAATCGAGCCCCCGCCACGTATATAAGCAGTGGGTACGTCATACACACGCTCATACGAACGACCTGCTGCTTGGATCACAGGGTGGTCAAACGGCGTGATGAACGGCGCCCCTTTATCAAATTCTGAAATCGTAATATCCACACCAGCAGGCTTATGCTTCTCCACATGTGCTTTTAGTAGGGCAACAATTTCATCTGGGTCTTGATTTGGTACAAGGCGGCATGTAATTTTCGCGCCTGCTTCAGCAGGAAGAACCGTTTTAATGCCTTCACCAGAGAAGCCACCGAATACACCGTTTACTTCTAACGTCGGACGTGCCCATATTTGCTCCAAATAAGAGTAGCCCGCTTCACCAAATAATTCGTTCACGCCAACTTCTTCTTTTAATGCCTCTTCGTCGAAGTTCAGATCGCGGTAAGCTTGGCGCTCGTCTTGTGATAACGGGAGGACTTTGTCATAGAAGCCCTCTACTTGAATCGTACCGTGCTCATCGCGGAATGACGCTAAAATGTCAGCTAATGCATGAATCGCATTTTGTACGCCGCCACCATAAAGGCCTGAGTGTAGATCGCCCTTTGCTCCGCGTACATCGATTTGAATCCCCGTTAAACCGCGTAGCCCGTAGCAAACAGCTGGCTTACCTGGTGCATAAAGCCCCGTATCTGAAATTAAAATTAAATCCGCCGCAAGCTTTTCTTTATTTTTTTCTACATAAGGCGGTAAGTTCGGACTGCCGATTTCTTCCTCACCCTCAATGATGAATTTCACGTTTACCGGCAGTGTGCCATCTAACGCAAATAAGGCTTCGATTGTTTTTAAATGCATAAATACTTGCCCTTTATCATCGGAAGCACCGCGCGCGAATAATTTGTTGTCACGCACTTGTGGTTCAAACGGCGGCGTTTCCCACAGATGTAATGGATCCACCGGTTGCACATCGTAGTGCCCGTAAAATAGGATAGTCGGTTTACCTGGTGCATGGAGCCAGTCACCATACACGACAGGATGACCACCTGTTTCATCGATTGAGATGTTTTCCAATTTGACACGTTTCATCGCAGCAGCTAACCAGGAAGCGGCCACTTGCATCTGTTGTTTGTGTTCGGATAGGGAAGAAATACTTTGGATTCGTAAAAAATCGTTTAGTTCTGTTAAGTGTTTGTCACGATTTTCTGCAAAATAAGCATCTAAATTGGCTAAATGACTCATTTATGAGCCTCCTTCAATAATTCGATAATAGAAATAGTATACCATATGGACTGGTTGGGCTAAAATGTTGAGGACCTTTATCACATGAATCACTATATTACAAAAGATTTCACTTCACCTTACATCATTGTAAGGTAAATGAAAGCAAATCCGATAGAGTGTAAGAAATAATTCTGCGAAAATAAACTTAACAAAACGAACGCTATATGGAGGCGATCTTTATGAATGAAAAACTAACTTTAATTTATAATGAATTTCATCGATATATTTATCATTTATGTTTAAAATTAACACGCAACACTTCAGAAGCAGAGGATTTAATGCAAGAAGTGTGGGTAAAAGTTGTCCGCTATGAGGATAACTTGACAGAAGTGGACCATGTAAAAGCTTGGCTGACAACGATTACAATGAATACTTTCCGCGACCGCTATCGCAAAAATGTGCGCCGTAGCAAATACATGATGAGTCAACCTGAAACATTAGACGTGCCGATTTTAGATTTGGTTCCCAATAATGACGTTTCAACAGAGGAACAAATCGTCAAAACGGAAATTACGCAAATCGTACAAGAAAAAATGCGTCAGTTAGATGGCATTTATCAAAAAACATTATGGTATTTCTATGTAGATCAATATTCATTAGCGGAAATTTCAACGATTATGAAAGTATCGGTTGGTACGGTGAAATCGCGTTTATTCCGTGCAAAAGCAAGACTAAAAGAAATTTTATTAGCAGATCAAAAATTAGAGGCTGTTGTAACAGCTTAATCTTTAGCATAACGTCAATCATGGCGTTATGCTTTTTTTGGTTCCTGGAGGGAGAGGGGGCAAAATATTTGTGCAAGCGGTCAAAAGCTGCCGGTATCCGAGCCAAAGCCGTCTGTATCCGAGCAAAAAGCCGAGCTATCCGGTCAAAAAGTAGCCGAGTGGGCAAAACGAATGCGTAAGCGGTCAAAAGGCGCCGGTATCCGAGCAAAACTTCAGGCTATCCGGTCAAAAGCCACCCGTATCCGGTCAAAACCAATCCCCAACCCCACACTAAAACTCAAAAAAATCCACGAGAATAATAGATTCTCGTGGATTTTTAACTGTCATGCACACATTTACTAAAAATCGTACGCAGTGTCTCGATTTCTTCTTCGGTTAGCATACCGAACAAATGGTTAATGAGTGTGTCAATTTGTTTTCGAGATTGCTCCAATACATGAAGTCCCTGTGCTGTAATGGAGATTTGGGCAGCGCGGCGATCATTTTCGCTTTGTGTTTTCTCAATAAAACCAGATTTTAATAGTTTTGTCGTAAGCACTGTCACGCCGCCAGTTGTTACCTTCAAACGATCAGCAATAGCCGAGGGACGTTTTGGCCCTTCGCTTGCCAAATATTCAAGAATTAAAATATGAGATTTAGAAAAACCAAGTTCATTGTGGTTATTCCATTCATTCGCGACTTTACGTTCAAGGGCAGACACTGATTCGAACAGAGCAGCTAGGCTTTCTTTTCTTTTCTGGTCCATTTTGTTCAACTCCAACACAGTCTTTCGCAAATTTATGTAAAAAAGGAAAGCGGATGAATTTACTCAACCGCTAATTGTTGTAAGGCATTTAGTTCAAACGCACGTACTTTACGTGGAATGAAACGACGAATGTCCATTTCATTATAGCCAACTTGGATGCGTTTTTCATCCAATAGAATAGGGCTACGTAGCATACGAGGATGCTGTTGAATTAAATTGAACAACTCCTGAATGGATAATTGATCAATATCGACTTGTAAATTTTTAAAATCATTGGAGTTTGTCGCAATGATTTCATCTGTTCCGTCTTCCGTCATACTTAAAATATTTTTAAATTCAGCTAGAGTAAGTGGCTGTGATGTAATACGTTTTTCAGTGTAAGCAATATTATTTTCATTTAACCATTTTAAAGCTTTTCGTGATGAGGAACAGCTAGATTGTGTATAAATTGTTACTGACATAATGAAATTCCTCGCTTTCGATTGTTTGATTTTTGAAATAGCTTACGAATAAGATAATTATTATACTTTTATCTTACTGGTAAGATATATGTTTTGCAAGTGTTTTTTTTGTAAATAAACTGTGTATGTAAAAGTTTATCCATTTACTTGTATACCCAGCTCTTTATAAATATATACGTCGTTTTTGAGAAAAAGTTTCAGAAAAATGCTATTCATTTACTCAGAACGAAAAAATACCTACAAGTAACATATTGGTGAGTCAAAAGGCGGTATTAGTATGTATGATTCTATTTCCGTTCTCATGCATTATATGGAAATAAAATTTTCCAGTACTGGGGGAGGATTGCATATCCGCCTCTAGACGGAGAGGAAAATCCATTCGTGGACGGTTAAAGGAAATCGCGATTCCAAGTACGATAAGTGTAACAAAACGAAAGGAGCGCAACAGATGAAGAACTTTTTAAAATACACGGCAGTTGGTTTTGTCGTCATTATGTTAGTAGCGATTTTAGGACCCATGATCGGAGGATTTTTACTTGGTTCAGCAATCGCCATCTTTGGGGTTTGGGGCTATCAACGCAGTCAGTCGCTCGTCATGAAGCTGCTCAATATCGCGATTGTCGCGGCGGGTGTCATGTTTGCGATTGGGAGTGTGCCATTCCTTGTATTATTAGCGGCACCTGTAGTCGGTTACTACACATATAAAGTATTAAAGGACGGTAACGTCAAATTAAAAGAGCAAGACCCATTCGACAACTTTGAAGTCGAGTGGAGTAAATTAACGAAATAATAAGGAGCGAATACACATGAATGTATTACAACGTTTAAGTACAACAGTAGAGGCTATGTTACATGATTTATTTGATTCGGCGGAGCGCAAAAATCCAATTGGGATGCTGAACCAATATGTTCGTCAGGCAGAGAAGGAAACAGAAAAAGTAGGGAAACTCGTGACACGTCAGTACGAGTTGAAAGAAAAAATTGCTGCTGAATTACGAGAAGTAGAGGGGAAACTTGCAAAACGTACGGAGCAAGTAGCATTAGCGGAAGCAGCAGGGGAGCAAGATTTAATCGACTTTACACAAACAGAGGTGCAAGCGTATGCAAGCCGAAAAGCATTGCTACAACAAAGCTACGAGGAAGCAGCTGCAGAGCATACGAAGCTGGAGCAACAATTTGAACAAATGAAGCACCGTCTACAAGATATGAAAGTGCGCCAATTACAATTAATGAGCAAGGAAAATGTCGCGCATGCGAACTATCGTATGCAAGAAGTTTCGTCCAAGCAAGCGGATATGCATACCGGTAAATTTGACGATGCCGCTGATTATATTGACCGTCTCGCATATAAAGTAAATCATAACTATGAAGTGACAACTTTCGAGCGACGTTTAGCCGCACTGGAGCAAAAGCAATAGTAGATCGTCTACAGATGGTATTGTTTTTAATATTTACCTAAAAATAAGTGTAGATAAAGTCAAACATCGACTTTGTCTACACTTTTCGTTGTAAAATAAATGAGGAGGTGGGCAACAAATGAAAAATACAATACTAATTATTATTGGACTCATTATTTTTATTGAACTATTTCTTTTTCATAACGGTGGGGTATGGTTCTTATTGTTTGCCTTTGCTCTTTATCGATTAAGTGTGCGGAAAGGGGAAAAAATGTACGCTGTCGCCGCACTGATCTTTTTCCTATTGGCGTTGTTGTCAATGGTGACAGTGAGGTGGCTCGTACCAGTAGCGGTCATTTATTGGCTGTATACACGGCACCGAAAAGAGTTGTACATCGCAGGTCCGTATATGACGCCAGAAAAGCCATATGCTTGGCAGCAACAAGCGGTGACCCGTCTATTTGGCAACATCACCATCGATGCAACGAACACGATTTTACCATTAGAGCCGACGTTTATCTCTGTTTTTCAAGGCATTGGCAAAACGACGATTTTCGTGCCCTATGATGTGGAGTGTACCATTGTGGTCAATCAAGGATTTGGAAAAGTGCTCATCAATGGGCACGTGATGGACGCAAAAAAACACGTGTTGCTCGATCAAGGGGCAAGACGAACATGTATGATTCACGTATCAAATGGACTGGGCGAGGTGGAAATATGGCAAAAATAATTGGCTTTTGCTTTCGTACACTATTGCTCATGATTTTGTTAGGTGTTTTTGTGTATGGGGCGCTTCTCTTGTTATACGGTCAGCCGAGTGAAAAAAATTGGCGACCGCTCATAGAAGAGTCACTTTATACGAATGGGCTACCACATATCGCCATGATTGTGCTCGGTATTCTGCTTGCGAGTTTTCTGATTTCACTGTGGATGACGTTTATTATTGTATCGAAGGATTTTCAAACGAGTAGACAGATCAAGCGATTACTCGATATTGAACGGTACAAGGAGCCGATATTATCAACGCGCGCGACACGTAAGTCGTTAACAGAAGTAGCGGAGCTCATCGACCAGCAGCGCAAAACGTTACACCGGATTACCAATGAAAAGGTAGAAGCCGATGAAACGATTGTCCGGCAGCTTTTAGTTGAAGAGCGACAACGGCTAGCAAGGGAATTACATGATTCGGTCTCCCAGCAATTATTTGCCGCATCCATGCTATTATCCAGCGTCACCGAAAATAATGAAGATGCCGCGATTTTAGTGCAAATTGAAAAAATCGTCCAGCAAGCGCAGCTCGAAATGCGGGCACTACTTTTACATTTACGCCCGATTGCTTTACAAAATAAGACGTTAGCCCAAGGGTTACGAGAGCTAATCGAAGAATTGCAGCAAAAGGCTAATATGGAACTACATTATGAGCTAGCTGATGTGCCGTTAACGAAAGCGCAGGAAGACCATTTGTTCCGCATTGCACAAGAGGCATTATCGAATACACTGCGACACGCAAAAGCAACCGATGTGGAGCTATTATTAATGGAAAGAGAAAAAATGTACATTTTGCGTATTCAAGATAACGGGGTAGGCTTTGACATGCAAAATGAAAAGCTCGGTTCATACGGCCTGAAAAATATCGTCGAACGCGCAACGGAAATCGGTGGGGTATGTACGGTGACATCGGTTGTGGGGCAGGGGACAAAGATTGAAGTTCAAATTGCGAAGGGGGTTTTGGTAGATGATTAGAATTGTCGTGGCAGATGATCATGAAATGGTGCGCATTGGCGTCGTCGCCTATCTTTCAGCACAGGCGGATATGGAAGTGGTCGGGGAAGCAGCAGATGGTGTTGAAGCAGTCGAAAAGGCGCTCGCGTTACGCCCAGATATCGTGCTCCTTGATAATGTGATGCCGAACAAGACCGGGGTAGAGGCGGCAACGGACATTTTAAAACAGTGGCCCGAAGCGAAAATTATGATGGTCACGAGTTTTTTAGATGATGACAAAGTGTATCCAGCGCTAGAAGCAGGTGCGGTCAGTTATTTACTAAAAACATCGAATGCAAAGCAAATTGCCGATGCAATTCGTCGTACCGTCAACGGGGAATCAGTATTAGAGCCAGAAGTGACAGCGAAAATGATGCAACGCTTGCGCCGCCCGAATACGACGGCACTGCATGATGAGTTAACAGAGCGTGAAATGGAAGTATTGCTCCTGCTCGCCCAAGGGAAAACGAATCAACACATTGCCGATGAACTATTCATCGGGATCAAAACGGTGAAAACACATGTGAGTAATATTTTATCAAAGCTTGACGTACAAGACCGTACACAGGCGGTCGTCTATGCCTTTCAACATGGGCTTGTTTAAATGAAAAGCATTCGACCATCAGAGCTGGTCGAATGCTTTTTTTAGTTAATCTTTTTGTAATGTTGTCATACGGAATGGATCAAGGATGACATCGATTTCTGCTTCTGTGAAGTAAGCATATTTTAAGCATAGCGAGCGCACAGATTCACCTGTTTCTAACGCTTCACGTGCAAGCTTCGAAGCGATTTCGTAGCCAACATGTGGGGCAATCGCTGTAATGACACCGATACTGCGCTCTACGTTATTACGTAGTACTTCTTCGTTCGCACGAATGCCTTTTAAGCAGTATTCCGTGAAGGCAGTAAAGCCGTTTGTCATAATGCGAACCGATTGTAATAAGTTGAATACAAGAACAGGCTCCATTACGTTGAGTTCGAATTGGCCTGCTTCAGACGCCATGGAAATCGTTGTATCGTTCCCAACAACTTGGAAAGCGATTTGGTTGATGACTTCTAACATAACCGGGTTTACTTTCCCAGGCATAATCGATGAACCTGGTTGGCGCTCTGGTAATAAAATTTCAGCAAAACCTGTTTTTGGACCAGATGCCATCAGACGAAGGTCATTACAGATTTTCGACATATTGAGCATACAGATTTTTAATGCACCTGAAACTTCTGTGTAAATGTCTGTATTTTGTGTGCCATCCACATGATCTTCACATTGCTTGAATGGAAGTCCTGTGTTTTCTTGCACGTACTCAACCGCTGATTTAATATAAGCAGCATCAGCATTTAAGCAAGTACCGATTGCTGTTGCGCCAAGGTTAATTTCGTATAAATCTTCCTTTGTTTGCTCAATGCGTTTGATGTCGCGGCGAAGCACTTTCGAATAAGCAAGGAATTCTTGTCCTAGTCGGATTGGCACGGCATCTTGTAAATGCGTACGTCCCATTTTAATAATATGGTCAAATTCCTTTGCTTTCGCTTCGAATGCTTCAACCATTGTTTCCATTACGTTTAATAGCTCATTTAACACAGATACTGTCGATACGTGAATCGCTGTTGGGAATGCATCATTTGTAGACTGTGCCATGTTTACATGGGAGTTTGGACTAATGATGGCATAATTGCCTTTTTCGTGACCAAGGATTTCAAGTGCACGATTGGCGATTACTTCATTTGCATTCATATTTAATGAAGTACCCGCTCCACCTTGAATCGGGTCAACGATAAATTGATCGTGCCACTGTCCTTCCATAATTTCATCTGCTGCTTGAATGATCGCATTCGCAATCACCGCATCTAAATGGTTTGTTGCCAAGTTCGCTTGGGCTGCCGATTTTTTCACGATTGCGAATGCACGAATTAGCTCAGGATCCACTACTTGTCCAGTAATCGGGAAGTTCTCCTTTGCGCGCATTGTTTGAATTCCGTAGTAAACATTTTTTGAAATTTCCATTGTACCTAAAAAGTCTTTTTCGATACGTGGCGTCATTGTAATTCGCTCCTTAGAAGATTATATTGCCATTGTATAGGAAGTATTTGCAAAAGTTAAATAGAAAATGTATTCCGACGATTTACATGACAGAGTGCTTTCTATTATGTTGTGTTATCGATATAATACGTGTACATAAGAAAGGGAATTTTTACATAGGGAGGAACAAAAAAATGATTCGATCAGTCGGTACAGGCGGCACAAATTTAAACGGTCAAGCGCCACGGAGAACGCAATCTCAGCCTCAAGCGGAATTTCCGAAGATCGGGACGAAGCCGCTCTTAACAGAGGAAGAAGTAAAATCTACACGCAAGCAAGTAATGGTCGGCGTCAAACCAAATGCCGCGATGCAGTCCATATTAGATGAAGAACATGGTGTAATGCGAATGAATGCAGACGGCGACCGATTAGAAGTCAGCAAAAAAGCCATTTCGTTAGCGAAAGAAAAATTATTTATGTGATGAAAAATTTGGGGTTGTCTATTAAACCGCTGGGATTGTCTATTAACTAGAGTGGGTTGTCTATAATCGTTCAGAAGTTGTCTATTATCAATCCCAACTTGTCTATTAAATCCGAAAACGTGAGCAGCACAAAAAAACTATGCCAGCGATCCGCTGGCATAGCTACCTCAAACTTATAAATCTGTTTTTCCTGATGTGAACCAGTCTTGGACGTTCCATACTTTTGTCGCTAAGCCTTCGTAGAAATCAGGCTCGTGGGATACGAGGACGATCGTGCCTTTGAATGCTTGCATCGCACGTTTTAGTTCATTTTTGGCATCGATATCTAAGTGGTTTGTTGGTTCGTCAAATACAAGCCAGTTTGTTTCGTGCATCATCAGCTTACATAAACGAACTTTCGCTTGCTCACCACCAGATAGGGAATTCAGTGGGCGTTGGATATGCTCTGATTTTAAGCCAGCGCGCGCTAAAGCCGCACGAACTTGCGCTTGTTCCATCGACGGGAACGCATTCCACACATCATCAATTGGCGTAATTTTATCGGCTTTTACTTCCTGCTCGAAGTAGGACGGATATAAATAATCCCCGCGTATTACTTTTCCGCCAAGTGGATTGATTTTGCCAAGCATCGTTTTGAGTAATGTCGATTTCCCGACACCGTTCATGCCGACTAAGGCAATTTTTTCACCGCGCTCGATTTGGAATGTCAGCGGTGGTAGTAACGGCTTGTCCTTGTCATACCCAATTAATAACTCTTCCGCTTCCACAACATAACGGCTTGAAGCACGCGTTTCTTTAAAGCCAAACTCTGGTTTGACAGCTGTTTCTGGGCGGTCGATACGCTCTAAGCGGTCCAGTTGCTTCGCACGTGATTTCGCACGACCTGTCGTCGAGTAACGCGCCTTATTTTTCGCGATGAAGTCCTCTTGCTTTTTAATAAATTCCTGCTGCTTTTCATACGCATCAATATGCTGACGTTTATTGATTTCAGCTAGCTCTAAAAACTTCTCGTATGTCGCTGTATAACGTGTCATTTTTGAGAACTCTAAGTGAAAAATCACATCGACCACTTCATTCATAAATTCCGTATCATGCGAAATGAGTAGGAAAGCATGTGGGTAATTTTTCAAATAGTTTCTTAACCATGTAACGTGCTCTTCATCTAAATAGTTCGTCGGCTCGTCTAGTAATAATACTTTGGGCTTTTCAAGTAAAAGCTTTGCGAGTAACACTTTCGTACGTTGTCCACCTGAAAGGGCTGCTACGTCACGCTCTAGACCGATTGCATCCAGTCCTAAACCACGAGCTACTTCCTCAATTTTCATATCTAATGAATAGAAATCACCCGCATCTAGTGCATCTTGAATTTCCGCCATTTTTTCTAAAAGTGTTTCGTAATCTGCATCTGGGTCTGCCATTTGCATGGAAATTTCATTTAGCTCTTCTTCCTTTTTATAAAGCGGCAAAAACGCATCACGCAACACATCGCGCATTGTGCGACCTGCTGTTAATACTGTGTGCTGATCCAAGTAGCCGTAATGTGTGCCAGGTAGCCACTCTACTTTTCCTGCATCGTGAATTTGTTGCCCTGTGATGATGCCCATTAATGTCGATTTCCCAACACCATTTGCGCCAACTAAACCGATGTGGTCGCCTTCTACAAGACGGAATGAAACATCTTTAAAAAGTGTACGGTCGCCAAATGAATGTCCTAAATTTTCAACTGTTAAAATTGCCATACCTATCCTCCAACTATTGCTTCGTTATTTTCATATAAAAACTCGCGGTGGAAAATACCGCGAGCAGATTAGAAAGCAGCCAGCTGTTTGTTTAATTCTGCTAGTCGTGCTTCCATTTTCTCAAGGCGCTCTAAAGCTTGTTTCACTGAACCTTCATGCCCTAATGATTCAAGCTTTTCCATATCGCCTTGTAGGTTGATATAGTCCATTTTTAACTCTGTAATTTCCTGTTGAACTTGTGCTTTCGTAAGCATAAAAAATACGCCCCTTTACAAACAATCGCTACGCTTTATTGTAGCACATGAAAGGGAAGTTTGAGAATGAGGGAGATTCAGGCAAGTACATCTAAAAATATGGCAAGTAAAATTTAATATTAAGGCAAGTAAATCTACAAATATGGCAAGTAACATTCCATATTAAGCAAGTAAATCACGCTTACAACTGTGCTAAGTGGCGGCCGTATGCAAAGTCTAGTAAGAGCGCTTGCAAAATTTCATTGTTTCCTAATATATCTAATGAGCGCTGCTTGCGAATGGCACGGTCTCGGCGATGTTCATGAAGGAGTAGTTCCATTACGGCATTTTGAATGGATGATTGTTTAATTTTGCGCCCTAAACCTAAATGGATAAAACCGTTCAATTCGCGTGCAAAGGAATGTCCAATTTCACGCTCTTGCTGTGCCAGCGTAATACATGGAATACTGACGGCTGCCACTTTATACGGGGTATAGTTATTGTTACATACGACAATATCGGCACTATGAAGTAGCTCGTATAAAGCATCACTCTTTTGCACAATTTTCCCGTTGCGACGGCTCAGCAGCATCATTTGTAAATCACTGACGGAATGCTTATATTCATCATCAATCGCTACCGAAATTTTAAGTGGAATATGGAGCTGTGTTAAATGGCGCAATGTACGGTATGTGAGATTGTTTTCGTCCCCGTCCTCAAAAGCAATGACAATGTGAGGGGGATCATTTTCGATCATCGTATTGCGCTCGGCCGCAATTTCTTGCAATTGTTCCTCCACTGCAAACGCATAGCTACCTGCTAATGTATTAGGTGGTAATAGTTCACCTGAGCCTAGCTCCTCAAATAGCGCCAATACATTGCAGTCCACTAATACATTACCACTACCGAAATCATCGAAGTGAACCATTGTTTTACACAGTGGTCGTAGCAATTCGATTTGTTCAATTAATGAATCTCTACCATCTTGGATAATTAAATCTAACTCTAAATTACGGAGTGCCTTGACAAGCTCCTCGTACTTTTCAAATAAAACAGGTGTAATACCTGAATCTTCAAATTGTTTTAATATAATCGGATTGTTTGTTTTAATAAACATAAATACGGATTCTTCATCTAATAACTTACTTAAAATCATTGCTCGTTTAAATGGATATAAGCCTTTAAAAGGGCATTGTTCTACGATAAAAGCAATTTTTCTTTTTTGATTTGGCATGTTTCATCGCATCCTTTCTCTTGCATGTTCTTTTTAAAATATGGTGAAAAATTGGTAAGTATGTGTGAAAATGAAACAAAAAGCATATCAACCTGTGAGTAAAGGTGTTTTTCTGAAGTCATTTACATTTTTAGAAGAGTTTTAAATAGAAAGGTGGTTTTTTATATGGGCATGCGTTCAGCAATTGTTGTTGGTGCAACAGGGCTAGTCGGATCACAGCTTGTACAGCTACTTTGTGAAAGTAAGGAATATATTTCGGTCACAGTGCTTACAAGAAGGCAACTGAACTATACACATGACAAATTAGTAGAACGAATCGTAAATTTTGATGAGTTAGTTGAATCTGATTTGGAGTTTACGGATGACGTATTTTGCTGTCTCGGGACAACGATTAAAAAAGCAGGGACGAGAGAACAATTTGAAAAGGTAGATATTGAGTACCCGCTACGTATGGCAACGATGGCGAAAAAGCGTGGTATCCAGCATTTCATCGTCATTTCAGCCATGGGGGCCAATGAAAAATCACTGGCGTATTACAACCGGGTAAAAGGAAAGCTTGAAAAAGAGTTGATGGACATGGATTTGCCGCAGCTCTCCATCGTACGCCCATCGCTACTTGTCGGCAATCGCCAAGAGTTTCGACTAGGGGAAAAAGTAGGGGAGGTCGCACTTCGAACGCTCAATCCACTCCTCATCGGCCCGATGAAAAAAGCGCGTGCCATTGAAGCGAGTCAAGTCGCCCTTGCCATGAAAGTCATTGCGCTACACGGTAAAAAACAGAAAGTCTCGATTTATTCATCCGATGAGCTCATAGCGATGCATATGCCAGCTGCAGAGGCGAAAGAGGAAATATCCCGTGAACGTGTATTTAATTGGGATAAACGAAAAAATGAAGAGCTAGCTCCTCTAGATGAAGAAGTCGTGTTTGATCGAAATAAATTAAAAGCATTAGAAGTAGATGGAAACAAGGAACATGATCCCGAATAGGAAAGCACAAAAAAACATCTCGACCTCTTTTGGTCGAGATGTTTTTACATGCAATTAACTGAAAATCGAAGTGAATACATCGACTAAGCTATAAATACCTAGGAATGTACAGATTATTGTGACAATTACACCTAGAATATTGGCCATTGGACCATTTTTGTATTCACCAAGAAACTTTTTATTATTCATAATGATTAACAACATAATTGTAATAACCGGTAATAAGATACCGTTTAATGCTTGAGCAAACAATAGAACAGACAGTGGATTGATCTTTAACGCAGAGAATAAAATCCCGATGACAATAATGGTTGTAAATACGATTTTGAAGCGCTTGTCCTTCATTCCGTCTTTCCAATCAAGCACATTACTTACCGTAATGGCAGCACCTAATGGAGAAGCAAGAGCGGAAGAAAAACCAGCTGCAAATAAACCGATACTAATAAATACCTTTGCCCAATCGCCTAAAAGTGGCTCTAACTGTAATGACATTTCTGCAGCACTCTTTACTTCTACACCATGAATTAACGTACCAGCTGTAATTAAAATCGCCGCTGTAATTAAACCACCAATTCCAATGGAAATAATAATATCCCATCTTGATTCCTTTAAATGCTCTGGCTTATTCCATCTTTCTTGAACGGAAGCCGAATGTAAAAACAAGTTATACGGAACGATTGTTGTTCCAATTAACGCAATGATTGTGAGGATAGAGCCAGATGGAACACTTGGGATAAATGCACCGCTAAATACTGCTCCTAAGTCTGGCTTTGCAATAATCGCTGTTGTAAAGAATGTAAGGCTCATCACGACGACTAAACCGATCATGACTTTTTCAATTAATTTATAGCTACCTGATAAACCTAATATTAAAATAACGACCCCAAACATTGGACCTAACACATTTGTCGGAATATTCGTTAATGTATGGATCCCTAACGAGGTCCCAATTAAGTCACCGGCAATATAGGCAGCACAGCCTACTGAAATCGCCATTAATACAAGCCATACGGAACCGAACCGTAAGATTTTGTTATCAAATTGCTCTCGTACAGCATCCCCTAACGTTTTACGTGAAATAATACCAAGACGTGCCGACATTTCTTGCAAGATAATCGTCGCAACAATGGAAAATACCACTGTCCATAACACAGCATAACCATAAGATGCACCAGCTTTTGTCGCTGTTGTCACCGTCCCTGGTCCAATAAAGGAAGCTGTAATTACAGCTCCAGGACCAATCACTTTCAATTTATCCGCGAGACTTTTCTTCGTCGTTTGTTCGTTTGTCTTTTCCATGTTAACAGTCATAAATAGCCCCCTTTTCTCCTTTAAAACATCCCCTAGATGGATTAACTATTTTTAATCACATCTAAATAATTGTAGATTGTTTGCTTTGAAACTTGTAAAATATCACTTACTTTATCCACCGCACCATGAATGAGGAAAATCCCTTTATCATCTAAAATTTGCACGAAGCGAATTTTATCTTGTCTTGACATATTGTCAACGGGTACATGTACTTCTAACAAAGAGCTTTGAATAATTTGATCAAAGATTTCTTCTACGTTATTGGCATAGGATTCATTCATTTCGTCATTCGGTAGTCCAGGCTTAGCGCTAATAAAGTCATCTAATACACTTTGAATATATTTAAATGCTGTCATATCATAGTTGATACCGATGTAACCGATTACATCATTGTCGTCATTTCGGATAAACATAGTGGAAGTTTTAATATGCTGGTTGCTTTTCGTTTTAATCGTATACCCCAGCATATCTTGAATGTCATTTCCAGATTTCCGTAATTCCTTTAAAATAACATCTGTGACAGGTGCCCCGAGCGAGCGGTTTGTGACAGAGCCATTAATATAAATTAAGGAAGATTGAACATCAGCTAAATCATGAATGACGACCTCACATTGTGGTCCGAAAGTATGAACGATCATATCGGCCATTTGAAAATAGCCTTCTAAAATTTTTCGATTTGTTTGTTTCTTATCCAAAATCATGTCCCCCCAGTTTAGAAAATAGTTACAGGATAGTGGTGAAATAATTTTTCCATCACAATCATACTTTTAACGCTATTCCCATTTTCGTCAAGTGGTGGGCTGAAAATTCCTAAACCTAATCCATCAACAAATAACGGATGGTTTTTCGGAGAAGCCGGGATAATCCCTAAAATGCCTCCCGAGACGCCACTTTTTGCTGGAATCCCAATCGTTGTGGCAAACTTACCAGAACCGTTATACATGCCGGATGTGTACATTAAAATTTTTGTCAATCGTGCTACTTCAATCGGAAATACTTGCGCCCTTTTTTCGAGGTCGTAGCCGTCCGTTGATAGGAGGCACCCAAATTTCGCTAAATCATCGACCGTTAACTCCATTGAACAGAGTTTCGTATACGCTTTTAAAATTTCATCGACGTCACCGGAAAGAATTTGCTTTTCCTTTAAAAAATGCACCATAGCTTTGTTGCGATCCGCTGTTTCCCACTCTGACAAAAAGACGTCTTGATTGATCTGTAGCCGTTTCCCGATCACCGAAGTTAAAAAATCTAATACAAAGTTCACTTTGTCTTCTGCGCTGTTTCCTGGCAATAAAGAGACAACCGTTATCGCCCCCGCGTTAATCCAAGGATTAAACGGCTTTTTGGCATCGGATAATTCAAAACGTAATAACGAATTAAAGCTATCTCCCGTTGGCTCGACATCTACTTTTGCTAGTACACGCTCAATGCCAATCGCTGTACAAGCCGCAATAAATGAAAATACTTTACTAATACTTTGCACAGTGAAGGAATGATTCGTTTCACCAACATGTAGTGAATGGCCCTGTGGGAAATACAGCGAGATCGCCATAATCTCTGGATTTTGTTTGGAAAGTGCAGGAATATAATTCGCGCACTTTCCAATGGATTGACCTTTATACTCATTCGTTAATTGGATAAGAAACTGTTCAAGCCCTTTGATCATAGCCCTTTTTTGTAGTCGATATGACCAGCTAATGCATATAACACGATCGTTGATGCTAAGTGTGCAGAACGGTTGCTAGGGTCTTGTTGTGGATAAACTTCTACAAAGTCCATACCGATGATCCCTTGTTTCCCAAATTCGTTCACTAATGTTAATAATTCATAAGATGTTAAGCCGTTTCCGTCTACTGGACCACCTGGATTGAATGCGTAGTCTAATACGTCACTACAAATACTTAAGTACACGCAATCTACATCTTGACTTGCTTGTGCATAAATTTCTTTTGCGAACGCTTCCAAATCGCCGTGTTTCCGAATGTCATTCATTGTAATTGTTACAGCGCCAGCAGCGACTGCGTTTTTCCCACTTTGAGGGAAGTTACGTGGGCCGTGAATCCCTGTATGAATGATGCTTTCATTGCGTACACCTTCTAATTCGTATAGACGCATGAATGGACTACAACGTGCATATTTATCTCCGTTATGTGAAGGTAAATTATCATAGTGTGTATCTAAGTGGATAATCCCCACTTTTTTCCCTGTATTCACTAAGCCTTTTACGATTGGGAACGTAATCCCGTGATCGCCGCCTAATCCGATAAGGAATTTTTCTTTTTTCCATAGTGCTTCTGTAAATTTCTCAATTCGGTGCATTGTTTCATCTACATCTGCTGGTACGACATCGATGTCACCAATGTCTCCTAATTTAATACTCTCAAATACATCTACGTGATTTAATTCAGGTAAATAGCCGCTATAGCGACCTGAACATAAGCGCATTACTTTCGGTCCTAACTCACAGCCTGTATAATCTCCCCACGTTACAGCACCTTCCCAAGGAACACCGTAAACGATTGCGTCTACTTCCTCTGTATTTTCGGCTTTAAGTAAATTTGTTGCATTTAAAAAGCAAGGTGTGTTGCCATATAAGTTGTCCATTCCAATGTACCCCCCTGTTTGAATTGTTAAAAAGTTTGGAATTAATTTAAAAGATAAATTTATTTTTAAAAAAAGTCAAACACTTTTTTAAAAAAAATAAAATTAATCAACAGTAATTAATTGTTCGACGATGGCGATAAACTCGCTAAGCCTTGTATTTAAAGCAATGTTTTTCTTTGTGACAATCCCTAGCGTTCGCACATATTTTTCTTCGAAAGGAATGCAAGAAATGGATAATGGGATATTGTAAAGTAATAATTTAGGCATAATGGTAATGCCTACACCTTGCTCCACCATGGCTAACAGGGCATGGTCTAAATCAGATTCATACATAATCGTAGGGTGTAAATGGTTGGAATAAATTAAAGAATTGACATTGCGATCAATCGACTTTTTAGGCATTACCCATTGTTCATTTTTTAATTGAGTGAGACGAATCGACGGTTGATTTGCTAATGGATGAGATGTAGGTAAAATGCATAGTAAATCATCATCTTGAATTTTTTTAAAATCAAAATTGCTTTTACTTGGTTGAATACTAAAGGCTAAATCAATCGTCTCATCTAACACCCAATCTTCTAATTGATCATAATTACTTTGATAAACTTGTAATTCGACATCGGGGTAGTGTTCATGGAAATATTTTAAAATGGACGGTAACCAATTCATTTCAATACTTGGCAAGACGCCAATTTTAATCGTGCCCCCCATGACATTTTTAATCGTACTTAACTCATTCATTAATTGTTCCTGCCAATGTAAGATTTGCAAAATCGAGTGTAAGAGCTGTTGACCGTCTGAAGTCAGCTTTACATAGTTCGTATTTCGATGGAACAATAATAGTCCCCATTCTTTTTCTAAAGACTTGATCGCGTGACTCACTGCAGACTGTGTCATGTTTAATTTAATCGCTGTTTTGGAAAAACTTTTTGTTTCAACTAACACTTTAAAAATTTCATATTGTACAATTGTCGCCATACTCTCCACCTACTTATGAATTTTACTCATATTCTATATGTTCATTATTCATTTGTGTAATGATTTCTCGTTTTTTATAATGGCGGTAAGTTATAAACTCGTAATGAGCAAAAATGCATCATAAAAATATCAGGTAAATAGTGAAAGATACTAATTGAAAGTGGCATCATAGCCTCCGCGCTTTGCCACAGCCTACACAGGAGCTAAAACAGGCGGGGCCTGTTTGGATCTCCTGTTACGGCTCCTGTGGCGATGGCACGCTACGGCAAAAAGTGAATACTTTTCGATATACTAGAAAAACATTTCTCTTCTTTAAAAGAAATCAATTTCTTTCTAGTTGCAAGTATAATTGCCTAGCCCCTACCGTAATGGATGAGAATTTTTCTTTCTTTTTAGCAACTGATTATTGTACTGGATCAGATGTGTTGATTATCAAAATATTTCCTTTATAGAATCATGTTTTTTAGAAAAACATGATTAAAAATGACTTGCCAGTTGATTGAAGCGGAATCGGCGAGACTCCTACGGGAATAGCATGAGCTGAAGACCCCGCAGGAGCGAGGTACGAGTGACGAGGAGGCTGAGGCCATGCCCGTGGAAAGCGAGCCGAATGGAGCGGAAAGCAACGGTTACCAAAATGGTGATATATGTTCAAAAGTTTGCTCGTTATAAGTTAAAAATAAAATTTTAAAGGAGTTACAAAAACATGACAGAGTTGGCAATGAAAAATTTATCGATGGATATGATTAGCGCTAAAATGTTTACGTGTTTAGACAAAGAAATTACCGGGAAATACGGGGAAGAGGGGAAAACATATTTAGTTGAGGGCTTAACAAGATTTGGCTTAAAAGATGCGGAAGCGATGGCCAAAAAAGCAACGGCTGAAGGTGAAAATCACAATTTATTCTATTATTTACCTAAAAGTATAGAAGGGGCAGAGCAATATGCACATTTAACGGATTTTGCGAGATTTGCCAAAATGTTTGCGCAAATTGCAAAGGTGGTAGTGGATATACATGGGGATGAAGGAAAACAAGTCATTTCTGAAGCGGTGCGTAAATTTGGGGAGAGTCGCGGACAAGGGATTGCCCAACGTGCACGTGCAAATGGGTTCGACAACGATATTGATAATTACTTAAAACATTACGATATGGGAAGAAGTGATTTATTTCAATATGAATCGTATTTCACGTCCGATAACATCGAGCAAACGTTTTTCCACTGTCCACTAGGGCAACAGTGGGCAGATGACAATATGCATGAGTACGGCATTTTATATTGCCAAATGATTGATCCAGCAATTGCGGGTGGCTATAACGAAAAGTTTGAAGTGGAGCACGATCGGTATGTTTTAAAAGAAGGCGTATGCCATTTTAACTTTAAAATGAAAGAGTGATGAGCTTGATTCAACTAAATCGATTATTACATCATATTGAACAATTGGGGACAATCGGGCAAATGCCAGACGGTGGAGTTAGCCGATTATCCTTTACAGATGCAGAACACGAAGCAAATCAATTTGTGCAAATGTTAATGCAGCAAGCGGGAATGGAAACGTCCATTGATCCGATCGGCAATATCATTGGTACGTATTGTAAAGATCCCTCTACAAGCCATGAAGCTCCGATTATTATGGGTTCGCATATTGATACTGTGCCAAACGGTGGGAAATACGACGGTGCTTTAGGTGTATTAACGGCCATCGAGGTCATACAGACATTGTATGAGAACGACATTACACTCACAAGACCGATTCAAGTCATCGCTTTTAAAGATGAAGAAGGGGTACGCTTTGGTGTTGGGATGCTTGGGAGTCGTGCAGTCGCTGGCACATTGACGGCACCTATGTTAAAAGCGGTTGATGCACAAGGCATTACGGTCGCTCAAGCAATGGAAAATCAACATTTACAGCCTGCTCACATTCACTTGGCTAAAATCGATCCAATTTATGCATATTTGGAACTGCATATTGAACAAGGACGTGTATTAGAAACGGAAAATATTCCGGTTGGTGTTGTGACAGGGATTGCGGGTCCACTTTGGTTGGAAGTAACGATTCATGGATTAGCTGAGCATGCCGGAGCCACACCGATGCAACTGCGACAAGATGCTTTAGCGGGCGCTGCTGAAATGATGGTAGAAATTGAGCGAATTGCAAACCGAATTGACGGAACAGTGGCAACAATCGGAAAAATTACTATCGAAAATGCAGGTGTTAATGTCATTCCAGGTCAAGTTACGTTCACCTGTGATCTCAGACATGTCATACAAGAAAGTCGAGATTTGGCAGAGCATGAAATCAAAAAAGCTATTTGTACGATTGCAACAAAACGCCATTTATATTCCTGCGTGAAAGAATTACAACGTGTTAAGCCCGTAACGACCGATGCGGCTATTATGCAAACCATTCATTCTGCCATTGAGAAGTGCGGTTACGATGCGTTTTATTTAAGTAGTGGGGCAGGGCACGACGCGATGCAATTCGCGCATCATTGCCCAATCGGTATGATTTTTGTTCGCAGTAAAGACGGCGTTAGCCACAACCCATTAGAATATTCTTCGCCAGAAGACATCGAAGCCGGTGCACAAGTGTTATTCGAAACAATTTTAGCATTATAGGGAAGAGGTATAACATGTTTGACATGACGGTAAATAGACTGAATTGTAATTCGGTAAAGTGGGATGTACCAGAGAAAGTGAGCAATCCAGACAAAGCATTATTACCGATGTGGATTGCCGATATGGATTTCAAAGTTGCTCCAGAAATTAAACAGGCGTTATTGCATGAAATCGAGCGTGGTGTCTTTGGCTATACGTATATGCCTGAAAGTGCAAAAGATGCCATTGTGAAGTGGATGCTCAACAGACATGAATGGTCGGTTGATGAACAAACCATTTTGTTCCGGAAAGGGGTCATTCCTGCCATTGCGGATGTGATTCAGGCATTCACGCAAAAAGGAGACAGCGTATTAATTGCCCCTCCCGTGTATCCACCATTTCAACAACTGCCAGAGTTCAATCAAAGAAACGTGGTACATTGTCCATTAATAGAACAAAACGGGAACTATTCAATGGACTTTACATTGCTTGAAAAATTATTAAAACAAGACGATGTGAAATTATTTATTTTCTGTAATCCACATAATCCAGTTGGGAAAGTTTGGACAGAAGCAGAACTAAAGCAAATTTCAGCGCTATGTTATGAGCATCATGTGTTAATTTTATCGGATGAAATTCATGCGGATATCATGCTTGGTGAGGCACAGCATACGCCGATTGCGAAGGTGGCAACGGAGCAACAACAAACGAATATTATTACATGCATGGCGCCTACAAAAACATTCAATTTAGCAGGGCTACAAATTGCGTATATGATTGTGAAGGATCCGGAAAAACGACAGCAACTGAACAGACAATATGAAGCGAGTGGATATGGGGACTTAAACTGTTTGGCAGCCGTCACGATGCAAACTGCCTATAATGAATGTGCTTATTGGGTAGAAGAGATGCTTCAATATATTTCGGCGAATATGGATTATGTGATTCGAGAATTAAAGGTAATTCCGAAAGTAAAGGTATATAAACCAGATGCTACCTATTTACTATGGATCGATTATCGTGCGCTAAATATTTCTGAAAAACAAATGATGAACAGCTTAGTAGAAGTGGGCGGCTTAGTGTTAGATCCAGGCACGAAATATGGTGTAGCAGGGGACGGGTTTATACGGTTAAATGTCGCATATCCGATGACGATTATAAAAGAGGCAGTGGAAAGACTACTCCAAACATTCACCATGATTGAAAAGCCAGAATTTACATTAAACGTATAGCAAAATACGCCTTAAGACTGAAATTTAGTAAAGTTTATACTCTGTTGCGTAGCATTCTGTTACAATACTATACGAGGATATGAACTCTCGTATTTCACAACGGAGGAACGATAACAATGAAAATTTTACTCGTTGATGGCACAATTTTCGGCAAGAAAACAGGTGCTTTATTGCAACAAGTTCAACAATATATCGCACAATATAATGCGGATTTACAATTAGAAATTCTTTCTTTTAGCGAGTTAAAGCATCAAATTTTAGATGGTAGCCCGCTAAATGATGATATGAAAATGATGATTCAAAAATTTGAAGAAGCAGATGGATACGTATTTGCTTCACCTATTTTCCAAGCATCCATTCCAGGTGTGTTAAAAAATGCATTCGATATGATTCCACCGAAAGCACTACGCTACAAGCCAGCTGCAATCGTTGGCAATGGTGGCACATACCAGCACCATTTAGTATTAGAAAACCAGCTGAAGCCAATTCTTGATTACTTCCGCTGCTTAGTAACGCCAAACTATGTGTACACACATGCCGATCATTTCGATGCAGACAATCGCATCATTGACGAAGACGTACATGCACGTTTACGTGAATTGGCGCGCGTGTTCGTACAATACTGCGAAATGAGCAAATCACTCACAAAAGAACCTGTTGATGTAAAATAAGTACGATCACCCACCGAAATGAAAATGTTTCGGTGGGTTTTTTTATGTGTTGGTGGGCAGGAGGTAACCGAGACAAACGATAATATGAGCTAGCAGGCTTGTTATTTAATTTAAATATTTATAAAATTCTTTTCAAAAAGATATTGACGCATAAAACACTTTTGTGTATTATGGTTATTAACTTACTAGGAATTAAAAAACAAAGAGTAGCTCACTAGACAACTGGAGGCTCTTTACTGTGAAAACAGTAAAGGGCCTCCTTTTGTTTGTATATAGGGACTGCTTGCTGTTATTTTTTTCTTTTATATTCCTATTATTTTTATATGTATAGTTAAAATTAAAATCATACTGTAGGAGGAGAGAAGATGGGAGAAAAAATTAGAATTGAGCGGTTGACGAAAACGTTTGAAGTGCGCGATCCAAAAAATAAACGTCTGACAAAACAATTTACAGCCATCGAAAATATGGATTTTCGTATTGATGAAGGTGAGTTTCTAACGATTGTAGGTCCTAGTGGTTGTGGGAAATCGACATTGCTTGATTTATTAGGCGGATTATCGACTGCTTCTACAGGACGTATTCTCATCGATGGTCGTGAGATTACAGGGCCAGGGCTTGACCGGGGCATCGTCTTTCAACAGTATGCATTATTTCCATGGAAGACAGCGCGCGGCAATATCGAGTTTGGACTAGAGGCAAAAGGGATACCGAAATCTGAATGGAAGGAACGAGCCAATTATTATTTAGATTTAGTTGGGTTAAATAAGTTTGCGGAGCATTATCCGCATGAATTATCCGGTGGAATGAAGCAACGCATTGCCATTGCTAGAAGCTTAGCCTTCAATCCAGACGTACTCCTAATGGATGAACCATTTGCAGCACTGGATGCGCAAACGCGTGAAACATTACAAACAGAGCTGTTACGTATTTGGGAGAAAACAAAGAAGACGATTATTTTTATTACACATGGGATTGATGAAGCAGTGTATTTAGGGCAACGAGTCGTCGTCCTCTCACCCAATCCAGGGCGTGTGAAGAAAATTATTGAGATTCCGTTAAAAAATAAATTAGCGGATACGGATATTAAATCCAATCCACAATTTATTAAGGCAAGACATGAAGTATGGAGCTTGCTACACGAACTAGAATACCAAGGGGCTTATATTTAAGGAGGAATGCTAGATGGTAACCATTCGAAAATCGATTAATGAAGAACTACAGAAGCAAATACCGCCTCCTCGTGTGAAGGCTACTGTATTTCCAAGCTTTTTAAATGGCTTGAAAAAAACGATTGTACTGATTTTATTTTTTGTCACATGGGAAATCGCCCCTAAACTAGGTCTTGTAGATCGTGCCTTTTTCCCGGCTTTTTCAGAAGTAATGGGAGCTTGGTGGCAGCTTATCCTATCTGGAGAACTATTTACTCATTTTCAAGCGAGTATTATTCGCTCCATTGTGGGCTTTTTATTAGCACTTATAGTGGCGATTCCATTAGGACTTCTCATTGGCTGGTATCCGATAGCCAGAGATTTACTGAGTCCGTTACTCGAGTTATTCCGTAATACAGCAGCATTAGCGTTGTTACCGGTCTTTATTTTACTGCTAGGTATTGGCGAAATATCAAAGTTTGCGATTATTTTATTCGCATGTACATGGCCGATTTTATTAAACACCATTTCAGCTGTGAAAAATGTCGATCCATTGTTTATTAAATCTGCACGTTCGATGAATATCTCATCTTTTAAGCTATTTTATAAAGTGATTTTACCAGCTTCCGTTCCAACCATTTTTACCGGTATTCGTATGGCAGGAACAGGCGCCATTTTAGTATTAATTGCAGCCGAAATGGTCGGTGCGAAAGAGGGACTTGGCTATTTCATCACATACACACAATATAACTTCTTAATTCCAGAGATGTATGCTGGGATTTTAACAATCTCATTGTTAGGGTTAGTTATTAATCACTTATTAGTGTTATTAGAAAAACGATTTTCCAGATGGAAACAACTAGTTTAGATAAGGAGAGTGAAAACAATGAAAGTATTTATTCGTATTTTAGAAATTTTAGCTGCTTTAAGTATTGTGGTGACGGTGCTCGGTGCATGTGAAGAGAAGGCAACTACAACAGCAAGCGGGGAAAGCGGGAAGATATTACGCTATCAACAGCCAGCAAGTATCGTGTATCCAGTGGAGCTTGCGGCAGATTTAGGGTATTTAGGTGATGTGCAGTTAGAAAGTGTCGGAAACTATAAGGGGGGACCAGAGAGCATCCAGTTAACCGCAACGGGAGAAGTTGATTTTGGTTGGGCATTTAATGGTGCATTGGTCAAATCTGCTTCGAAAAACGTTAACCTAGTTTCGGTGATTGGGGCATATGGCAGTGATGATGTGAATTTTACCGGAGCATATGTTTTAGAAGAGAGTGAGATTGATGAACCGAAAGATTTAATCGGGAAGAAAGTCGGTGTCAATATTTTAGGGGCACATTCAGAATTTACCCTCGTTGAATATTTGCGACAAGGTGGTTTAAATGAAGCGGAAATTAAGCAAGTACAGTTGGTGACGATCCCTACGACGAATGCAGAACAATCGCTACGTGCAGGGCATTTAGATGCAATTTTATTGCTAGGGGCACCACAAGATTTAGCATTAGAACGTGGTGGATTAAAACGATTGTTTACAGATACAGAAGTGTTTGGTTTTAACTTTACAGGTGGTAACTATTTCTTCACCGAGGCGTTTGTTGAAGAAAATCCTGAAACAGTACAACAATTTGTAGAAGGGGTAGCAAAAGCGATTGAATGGGCACGTACAACACCACGCGAAGAAGTGATTAGCCGATTTACAGACATTATTGAAAAGCGTCCGGGCAATGAATCGACAGACTATGTTCAATATTGGAAGAGTTTTGGCATTGCCAATGAAGGGGGTGTCATTGCAGAGGAAGAGTTTGATGTTTGGGTGGATTGGTTAGTGAAAAGTGGCGAATTACAAGAGGGTGACATACAAGTAAAGGACTTATATACAAATGAATTTAACCCTTACGCTAAATAATTTTTTTATATAATACCTACTAAAACTATAAGAAAAATAGGGGTGGAATTAAATGGTTAAAAAACAAATGAAATTAGGGGCATTCTTTTTCTTACCGGGGCATCATGTAGCGAGCTGGCGCCATCCACAAGCAGAGGTACACCATACATGGACGATACCTTACTTAACACAATTAGCGCAAACAGCAGAGCGTGGTAAATTTGATAATATTTTCTTTGCGGATGTATTTGGTCAAGGTGTGCACGAAAACTCATTATCGGGCATTAAGTTGGATCCATTAGTTATCATTTCAGCATTAGCGGCAGTTACAAAAAATATCGGTTTAACCGCGACGTTAACGACAACGTATAATGAGCCATTTCATGTAGCACGTAAATTTGCAGCGATTGATCACTTATCTGGTGGGCGAGCGGCTTGGAATGTCGTCACGTCACAAAATGAAAATGAAGCGCAATTATTCGGTAAAGAGCAGCACTTACAGCATGCAAATCGTTATGCTCGTGCCGAAGAGTTTGTCGATGTCGTGAAAAAATTATGGCATTCCATTGAGGCAGAGGCATTAGTCATTGATAAAGAAAAAGGGCAATTTTTAGATATTACGAAAACAACAAAAGTAGAGCATGAGGGTAAGCACTTTAACGTAACGGGTTATTTGGATACGCCATCGACACCACAAGGGCATCCAGTCATCGTGCAGGCAGGTTCTTCAGAGGCAGGGAAAGAATTAGCAGCAAAAACAGCTGAAGTCATTTTTACAGCGTGGCAAACATTAGAGGATGCCCAAGCGTTTTATCAAGATGTGAAGTCGCGCTTAGCCAAGTATGGTCGTAGCGAGGATGATTTAAAAGTAATGCCAGGCGTCTTTATTACAGTAGCTAAAACAGAGGAAGAAGCACGTCGTAAGCAAAAAGAGTTAAATAGCTATATTTCGCCTGAAGTAGGCCTTGCTTATTTATCATACTTTATTGGCAAAGATGTGACGCAGTTAGACCCGGATTCTTCCATTCCAGATTTCGGCGTGAACGAAGAGGACGTAACTAATCCAAATACACGTGCCAATATTATTAAAAATACGATTAGACAAAATGGCTTTACGACATTACGTGAGCTCTATGAGCATATTGCAGGTGCACGTGGTCATCGTGAAATTGTAGGAACGCCTGCGCAAATTGCCGATCAACTACAAGAATGGTTTGAAAATGGCGCGGCAGACGGCTTTAATATTATGCCCCCAACATTCCCAAAAGGGCTGAACGATATTGTCGATTTAGTCATTCCAGAATTACAACGTCGTGGTCTGTTCCGTACAGAATATGAGGGTACGACATTACGTGAAAATTTAGGGTTAAAGCACCCAATAGCACAGCAAGTCGTGCATACAAATTAAGGGGGATGGCACATGGCACATGTAGTAATTATTAATGGGACGAATTCAGAAAGCTCGCGTATTCAAGGTGTGCAACAATATATTGAACAGCACGTGGAAGAAGCACGTAGCATTGAAGTGTATAAGCTACCAGCACAAGCACTCGTCACAGCGGATTATACAAATGAAGTCATTCAAGCAGCAAATCGACTCATTGAGCAGGCACAGGTCATCATTATTTTAACACCTGTTTATAAAGCGTCATATACGGGCATTTTAAAGACATTTTTAGATCTCATTCCACAAAAAGGTTTAGAAAATAAGATGATTCTACCGATTATGGTCGGTGGCTCTGCGCATCATTTACTGGCCATTGAATATGCATTAAAACCGGTATTATCTGTACTCGGTGCGACAACGATTTTACAAGGTGTTTATTTGATGGATCAGTCGATTGAACGGACAGCTCATGGATTTACTATTCAGGAAGAAGCACGTGAACGCCTACAATCACAACTTCAAAAATTACGTAAGGAAGCGATATTTGTATCGTAAATGATCCCTCTCCGTTGTGTAGAGCTACACGCGGAGAGGATTTTTGTGATGTAATGATTCAAGTGGTGCCTTATAAATAGTGTATTGAAATCCATCATCACGTTTATATAGAAAAGTGCCTTTTGATTGCATGCTGAACAGTCATTTTGTTAAATAGGAGGGGGAATATTCAACAGAAGCTAGGAGATGAAAGCAGAAATGAATAAAACGGTGATGGCATTAGTTGTTACGGGGCTACTATTAACCGCTTGTCAGAATCAAGCGGAAAAAAACAATGAGGTGGCGGAGGAAAATACACAGACGCCGCAAACAGGTGAAGAACAGTCAGCACAAAACGTGCCAAATGCATCAAATGATGAACAATGGGCTTCATTACCTGAATATCACGTCATTATGGCACAAATCGGGACGAAGGATTACAACGTTGAAACAGTAACAGATAACGAAGAGAAACGCATTCTTCTCATTCATGATGAAGCGGGCGAACGACAATATAAAACGATATTTATTAAAAATACACAGCGTCTAAAAATCATTGAAATGGGCGAGGATGGACAAATTTTCAATGACATCTTACCTGAAAAAGAATCGCGTTAAACGCTGTTAAAAAAAGAAACCTATAAGGAATGAAGCCTTGTAGGTTTCTCTATAGGAACAGATCGTTATTTTGTAACCTCTTCTGACTTTAACGCAAACGTAATCCAAATAAATACCGCAAAGCTAATTAATAATGTGGTACCCCCTGCGATAAAGAAGATGAGTGTAAAGACTTCGCTCAAGTTAAATGGGTTAACATAGTAAAATAACATACCAATTGTTAAGCCGATTGAGCCAAGGATGGCAGTCCAACCGTGTACACTGACCAATTTTTTTGAACGCACTTCAAACACGCGGTAAAATAGTCCCCAAGCAAAGATCGAAAGCCAGCCAACGACAAGAATATGAGCATGAATAGCACGTAATTGATAATTACCAGACCCCGACATATCAGAACCAATTACAGCACCGATGAGTCCGAAAATAGCGGCTAAACGAATCAGACGAATACTCCATTGTTTCTCCATAAAAAAATCCCTCCACATTTTTTACGATATAGAGAGTATAAATCTGCTATCTAAACTGTAGCTGAACTTTTTGTCCCTTTCAGCAGGATTATAAATGCTAGTCACAATTATGCAAATCAAACGTTAAAATAAAGGTAGTTCCTTTTTCTTTCTCACTTTTTACCTCAATCGTGCCATTATGCAGTTCCACCACTTGCTTGACGATGACTAAACCGAGCCCTGTACCCGGTGTTGTGCGGGATTGTTCCCCTCGGAAAAATGGGTCAAAAATATGAGGTAATTGCGTGGCGTCAATTCCGTCTCCCTCATCTTGTATGTGGAGTTTGATTTTCCCGTCCTGACATGTGCCAGTCATCGTAATTTCGCTCCCGGCATCGCTATATTTGATCGCATTATCCAATAAATTTTCGATGGCATGTGTTAAAAATGGCGCACTGCCCATCATCGGCATAGGTGCAAGTTCTAACCAAACGGTGATTTGCTTTTTTTGTAGCGACCACTGACGCTCTTTCACGACTTGCTTGACGACTTCATCCAGTAGGAGAGGCTCTTTTTGCTCGACAAGCTTCGTCGCACTTTGCCAAAGGAGAAGCTGTTTCGTTAAACGTGAAAGCCGTTCGCTTTCTGCCTCGATAATTTGCCCGTATTCCGCTATTTGCTGCTCGCTCTCCCCATGTTTTTGAATGAGCGAGGCATACCCCGCGATATTTTGTAGGGGAGTTTGAAAATCATGTGAGACATTACGGATAAAGTCTTTTCGGATTTCCCGTTGTTTTTTTAATTCTTCCGTCATATCATTGAAATTTCGCGCCAGTTCACCGATTTCATCTTGGCGAGTCAGCTCTACATAAGCATCAAAGTTTTCGGTTGCCACTTGTTGCGTCGCGCGAGTCAGTCGTTGAATTGGCTTGATTAAATACCACGCAGCGAAAATTATCGCCAGAATACTGAGGAGTGGAACAATGGTGATGATGGCCCCGACAATAAAATGCACTTCGTTAAACAATAGTGGAATATCCAATCGTACGAACATGGCATATGTATTTCCTTCGTATTGGAAGGGGAGCCCGACTGTGTTTTTTAAATCATTCGCAAAAAAGCCGGTAATAAATAATTGTCTCGGGTATTGTTTAATGCCGTGATACGTTTCACCGTCCAAGACGCGCTCGATGACAGCTGGAGGGAGTTCACGTAGGCGATATTGTCCACCATAAAAGGTCCCTTGCAAATCCGTATCGACTAAATAAATTTGATAGCCAATTTGTCCAAGGTGCTGCATGTATGTGTCAAGTGAATCTGGGGATTCATGTTCAACATAATCGACAATATGTGTCACGAGCTCGACGTACTTAGCGTCATTTTGTCCTTTAATAACTTGATGATACAGGGCATTGGTCATTAAAAAGCCGATGACCGAGCTCATGATCATAATGACAATGGTAAAAAGGGTAAATTTGCTATAAAGTGTTTTCATGTTCGACCTCGATTTGATAACCAACATTACGTACCGTTTTAATCGTTACCGTACTTTTTAGGCGAGCGAGCTTGTCACGTAGCCTTTTAATATGGGTATTGAGTGTGTCATCACTTACGATATCCCCCCACACCTGCTCCATTAAATAAGGGCGCTCAAACACACGGTTACGTCCACATAAAATAGCTAATAACTCAAATTCCTTATTCGGTAGCACGATGGATATGGGCCCTTTTGTCACTTCATATTGCTCTCGATTTAACACTAAATCCCCGCACTCTATTTTGTTTTGTGTCAGCTTGTCGTATCGACGCAAAATTGCTTGAACCCGAAATAGCAGCTCCTCAGGCTCAAATGGTTTGACGATATAGTCATCCGCTCCTGCTGTAAACCCAGCTCGTTTATCATCCAGCTGTGCACGTGCCGTTAAGAGTAAGACTGGTATTTCCCAATCTTCTTTTAGTATTTTAGTTAACGCCAAGCCATCTACAAGTGGCATCATCACATCGACAACCGCAATATCGACCGTTTCATCCATTATGTCTAGCGCTTCTTGTCCGTTTTTGGCGATGATTGTATCGTAATGCCATTGCTGAAAATGCGTAGCGAGTAATTTTAGTATAGAGACGTCATCATCGACTAATAAAATTTTCCTCAAATTATCCACATCCTTTTTGCCATCTCAATTGTTATGGATTATGACATGAAAAAAGAGACGTCGCAAGGAGTTGGGGACTTCTTTTGAATAAGGCTATGTTTCATCTAACAGCATATAACGTGAAATTTTCGCTTTGGTCGTTCCATTTGATATTTATGAATAATTCATCTTTTGCACTGGTGGAAGGGCTGTTAGAACCTAATAATTTGTTTGCATATACCCCTTCTTTGTTTAAAGTAGCATTCGCCGTACTAACATCGATTCCGCCGCCTTCAACAGCGTAATGAAAAGTATCGATTTTCTCTAGGTGATTTCCTTTGTACTGAAGGTGAATTTCGTATGTTTCTTCTCCATTCGTTTGATGGACCATTATTTTAGCAGACCAATTTTCTCCTTCGCCACTAAACGCTAGGTCATTCGTCTTTGGTTGGCATGCACATAATAAAATCAATAAAATGAGTGGTAAACATAATTTTTTCACACAATTCCCCTAATCATTCATTTTTAAAGTACTGAACGAAAATAGTGGGAAATAGTTCCTATTAATATATCTCGATTAGGAGTGGTGGCTATTTTCACTAAATAAAGAAAAGAAAATATTTTCAGAAAAATGTTGACTTTTAAAAAATGATTGATTAAAATTTCTTTCAAGAGAACAGTTAAGCCTCGATTGGAAATAGTAAAAAGGCTGCGTACTTTTAGAGAGCCGGTGGTTGGTGAAAACCGGTAGACGCGAATTTTGAACTCGTCCATGAGCTACTCCCTGAACGTATGTAGTAGGGGACGTCGGTTGCCTCCGTTAACGGGCTAGACAGTGATAGCTGTTGATAAGGGGAATGCATGCAGTAATGCGCATTCAATTAGAGTGGTACCGCGAGAACAATCTCGTCTCTATGAAATTTATTTTTCATATGAGACGGGATTTTTTTATTGAGCTTTTTTCGTGCGAGCGTTCTCGAACAAATCAAATTGAAAAGGAGTTTTGACAATGAGTAGAAAAATTTGGGTTTTTGATACAACTTTACGCGATGGTGAGCAAGTACCGGGAGCAAAATTAAATTTATATGAAAAAGTGGAAATTGCCCAACAACTCAAAAAGTTAGGTGTCGATATTATCGAAGCAGGCTTTCCGGCTTCTTCTCAAGGCGATTTTAATGCGGTAAAGGCAGTCGCTGAAAAAGTCGGCAACACGTCAGATATTATGATTACCGCATTAGCTCGCGCAGTAAAAGCAGACATTGATTCGGTGTATAATGCAGTCAAATATGCAGAAAATCCGATGATTCATATGGTGCTTGGTACATCAGACATTCACGTGGAAAAGAAGTTTAACAAATCAAAGGATCAAATTTTACAAATCGGTGTAGATGCCGTCAAATATGCAAAAACACTTTTACCGCAAGTACAATATTCAACAGAAGATGCATCGCGTTCGGACTTTGAATATTTATGGAAGACGGTTGAAGCCGTCATGAAGGCTGGTGCAACAATGATTAACGTACCGGACACAGTAGGTTATGCGGAGCCAGAACAATGGGGCGAAATGATTGCGAAGCTAAACTATCGCATGAAAAACGTCGACCCTTCCGTTCTGCTATCTGTCCATTGCCATAACGATTTAGGGATGGCGACAGCGAATACATTAGCAGCCGTCAAAAATGGCGCAGATAAAGTGGAATGTACGATTAACGGAATCGGAGAACGTGCAGGAAACGCAGCGTTAGAGGAAGTCGTGATGGCTATTCAGACACGCGGCGATGTGTACGATGTATTTACGAACATTAATACGAAGGAAATTATGAACACGTCTCGCTTAGTGTCTAGCTTTATGGGACTTGATGTGCAAGTGAATAAAGCGATTACGGGCGACAACGCATTTGCACACTCTTCTGGTATTCACCAAGATGGTTTACTAAAATCGCGTGATGCATATGAAATCGTGCGTCCAGAAGATGTCGGGTTAGAGGATATGGAGCTTGTATTAACAGCACGCTCTGGTCGTCATGCGGTGAAAAATTCATTAGAGAATTTAGGCTTCAATAACTTTACGGAGGAAGAATTTGAAGGCATTTTTGAAGACTTCCTAAAATTAGCCGACTCGAAAAAGGAAGTATACAATCACGATTTATATGTAATTGTAGAAAGCTATTACGAAAAAACACATACAAACAATCCGTATAAAGAAAGTTACGCGGATCAATTTTATGATATCGAAGATTTACAAATCATTTCTAACGCAACGTTCCCTTCTGCAAGTGTGAAAGTGCGAAAAGGCAATGACGTGTATAAAGCAAGTGCTGTTGGTTCAGGTCCGGTGGATGCATTATATTCAGCGATTGCTACGATTACGGACATTGAAGTGAAACTAGTGGAATACAATATTAACTCTGTTTCGCGCGGAAAAGAAGCGATCGGAAAAGTGAAAATTACTGTCGAGCATGAAGGCGAAAAGTATATCGCGAAGGCAGCAGATACAGATATTTTAAAAGCTTCTGCACTTGCCTATATTAATGCAATTAATAGCGTAATTGCCGCACAATTAAGCCCGCAGTCAAAAGATAAGGTCGCAACGGTATAGTAATGATCCCCTCTGTTCAAGCATAGCAGAGGGGATTTTTATGTATGAAATTAAGGGGAGGGCATAATGGAAAAAGATACGGCATACATATAGAGCCGGAAGTGGAAATTCCTTAAGCGTGTAGACGAAACATTTCTGTATGATTGCTCGTTTTATAATAAATTCGCAAAGGGTGGGATAGTGGATGAGCTTTATTTATACAAAATGGTTTGAAAGAATATTTTTTAGCATATGTTTACTGCTCATTATATGGTTGGTTATAGGTTTTATTGTTATTGGGGGGTATATTTCATTGCTTTTTTTAGGTGAGCTGATGAATTAATTGTTAAATATGGTTTGTCTATAAACGAGAGTGAAATGTCTATTAACTACCAGGGGTTGTCTATAAACGACAGCAGTTTGTCTATAAACGAGCTCAGAATGTCTATTAACCATCAAAGTTTGTCTATAAATTGAAATCCCCCTATCCAGTCACGGATAGGGGGAGATGTCCTTAGCCTAAAATTAGCTTACTTAAATTTGCCATTTCAATGGCAGATACGGCTGAGTCGTAGCCTTTATTGCCGACTTTTGTGCCAGCGCGCTCAATCGCTTGTTCAATTGTTTCTGTTGTTACAATCCCAAAGATGATCGGTACACCTGTGGATAGTCCCACACTTGCGATGCCTTTTGCGGCTTCATTACATACGTAGTCGTAATGTGTTGTAGAGCCGCGGATCACTGTTCCAAGGCCGATAATCGCATCGTATTTGTTTGCTTCGGCCATTTTCTTAGCGATCAGCGGCACTTCAAATGCACCGGGTACCCATGCGATATCAATGTTTTCTTCTGCGACACCGTGACGTTTTAACCCGTCCATCGCACCGTCTAATAATTTTCCTGTAATAAATTCATTGAATCGGCCAACGACAATGCCGATCTTTAATTCTGTTCCGATTAATTGTGCTTCAAAAATTTGTCCCATTTGTCCTATCTCCTATGCAAAAATATGATTCATTTTTTGTTTTTTGATTTCAAGGTAAAATTCATTTTCTGGTACGGCATCAATCGTTAAAGGTACACGTTCTACCACTTCGATACCGTATTGTGCTAAGCCGGCAATTTTTGCTGGATTATTTGTCAGTAGGCGCACCTTCGTAATGCCAAGGTCGCGTAACATTTGTGCACAAAGCCCATAATCGCGCATTTCAGCCGCAAAGCCTAATTGTTCATTCGCTTCTACTGTGTCGTAGCCTTGTTCTTGCAATTCATATGCTTTTAATTTATTTAATAGCCCAATCCCGCGTCCTTCTTGCGCCATATAAAGAACGACACCAGCACCTTCCTGTTGAATCATGTCTAGTGCCTGATGAAGCTGCGGTCCGCAATCGCAACGTTTGGAATGGAAAATATCACCTGTTACACAAGCTGAATGAATGCGGACGAGGGGTGCTACTTCCGTTGCTAGGTCGCCTGTGTAAAGGGCTAAATGTTCTTTATCATCGAGTAAATTCGAATACCCATTCATGCGGAACGTACCGAAATCGCTCGGTAAGTGGATGCTTGCTTCACGTGTAATGAGCTGCTCTTTTTCATAACGATAGCGCACTAAATCTGCAATCGTAATTAGTTTTAAGTCATGCTTTTTCGCAATCTCGATTAGCTCTGGTACACGCGCCATATCGCCGTTTTCATTCATAATTTCACAAATGACACCAGCTGGCTGCGAGCCGCAAAGAAGCGCTAAATCGACGGCTGCCTCGGTATGTCCATTGCGCACGAGTACGCCTTTTTCCTTTGCGACTAACGGGAACACATGCCCCGGACGACGGAAATCGGTTGCGACAGTAGCAGGGTCTAGTAGGCGCAAAATCGTGTCAGAGCGTTCAAATGCACTAATGCCTGTATCCGTTGTTTTATAATCAATACTGACGGTGAACGCTGTTTGATGATTATCCGTGTTGTAGCTCACCATCGGATGGAGGGCTAATCGCTCAGCTAGGGCAGGGGAGAGCGGTGTACAAATGAGCCCACGTCCATGCACCGCCATAAAGTTAATATTCTCGGGTGTGGCATGCTCTGCTAACACGACGAAATCTCCTTCGTTTTCGCGATCTTCATCATCGACCACAATAATGACCTTTCCAGCCTTTAAATCTTCTAATGCTTCGTCAATTGTATGAAACACTCAAAATCCCCCCTAAAACCCATGTTGTAATAAAAAGTCTCGTGAAATGCCAGACTTCTCTTGCTGTTTGAAATGATTCAGTACGTATTTACCAAGTAAATCCGTTTCAATATTGACGATGTCGCCTTCTTTTTTTATGCCAAGTAATGTTTCTTTGTACGTATGTGGAATTAAAGAAACGGTTACTGTTTTATTCGTTAATTCAAAAATCGTTAAGCTCGTGCCATCAATCGCAATCGATCCTTTTGGTAAGGACACATTCGCTAGCTCAGGTGAAATGGCGATATCAATATAGACGGCATTCGCAACGGGGCGCTTTTTTAAAATGGTGCCGATTCCGTCTACGTGACCGGAAACGAAATGTCCACCAAAGCGTCCGTTCGCAGCCATCGCGCGTTCTAAATTCACTAGGCTCCCTCGTGTTAAAGATTGAATGCTCGATGCTTTCACCGTCTCGGGCATCACATCGACTGTAAACGTATCATTCGTAAAGGTTGTCACCGTTAAGCACACACCATTGACGGCGATACTATCGCCTAGATGTATATCCTCGACTATTTTTTTAGAGGAAATCGTCAGCTCCATATAATCTTTTCCTGATTTGAGGGCTGTTACTTTTCCTAAATCTTCAATAATTCCTGTAAACATTAGCTGTCATCACCTCTTTTACGCACAGATATTGGTGCAAAAGGGGAATGTAAAGCTTTTCTCCATTGCATGTGACTCACCTCCATCAAAAATAAAAACCCCTAACGAAAGTAGGGGTTGATGAAAAAGGCATCACGAAATAAGCCTTTAAAAAGACTGATTTTTCGCTCCTTCTCTCATCCAGACTATTACTGTCGGCTTTGGATTCGCACCAAATCCTGCTGTTACGCTCGCGGGCTTAAGAAAAAGATCTATCACCGCCGATTGGGAATTACACCCGACCCCGAAGGAAATATTTTTTTCGATAAAAAAGCCCAAGTGAAATTCACTTGGGGGTCATTTTTGAGTATACGAAAGAAACCTCAAAAAACATGTGTTTTTTGAGAAAATCGCTTCCTTCTTCCATCCAGACTATTACTGTCGGCTTTGGATTCGCACCAAATCCTGCTGTTACGCTCGCGGGCTTAAGAAAAATCTATCACCGCCGATTGGGAATTACACCCGACCCCGAAGGACTTTATTTATCATTGTCCTATATTATAGCATTATATTCGGAGAAAGCTATAAATTAAAATTGGGAAGTCGCGTAAAACGCCTTTAAAGTCGCGTAAAAACACTTCAAATCCGCGTAAATAAAAAAGTCCCTTCATCACCGAAGGGACTAACTGTATAGGAGTACCGGTTAAACAGCTGTTTCCACTTCTGTCCCGATGCAAGCGATAATTTCTTCTGCCACACTTTCAGCAAGTTCGAGTTGAGAAGTGAAGCCGACACAGGAGCAGTTCATTTCACCTAAAATATACGTGTCATGCCCGTGTTCATCTGTATCTAAAATGAAATCGGCTGTCCAAATAAGTGGTAAGTCATATCCACCAAGTAAAGACGTAATGTCAGGTAATTGTGCTAAAAATTCATGTACTAATGTAGCCCAATCTTCAGGAGCATCGTAGCGATATTGTGCACCTGAGAATAACGTTGCACTAAAGGCATCTGCATCTTCAGCAGGTTTTTTATGAACGACATTGACAGGTGTGTCACGTAGCATTAATAAACGAATTTCCCCTTCTTTAATGCGTGGTAAGAACGGCATATCGACAAGCATTCCGTTTGCGCCAATAATATATTGCTCACAGAAATCCATAAAGGCACCGAGTGTGTGATATTCAACATGATTGTCTTTTGCTTCTGTACACTTAATGTTGGCATCAAGTGGTACTTCTGTTGCATCTTCAGTTAACGCATCTACAAGTTGTACACGCCAAATGCCTTCGCCTGTTGAGCCACGATTTTGCTTTAATACACGCTCGCCACCAAGTAAACTTTTTGGGAATGTCGACTTGAATTCTTCCATCGTGTAGTAAGCGTATGTATCTTCAGGCACAAGGGATGTATGACGCAGTTTTACTAATGCATCTTTTGCGCCATAGCCAATCATCGCATCAGGATGCGGCATACCAATTACACCGAGCGCACATAACTCGCGCAACATATCAAAATATTCCGCTTCATGCTTTAAATTGCCAGGGTTAATGCGCGAAACATAGGCGATGGCATTTTCTTTCACATAGTCAAAAATTTCATCGCGTTTTTCAATCGTAAAGAAAATGACTTCTGCTTCTTGTCCGCGCTTTTTCAGCGCATCCACCATAGGCATCGTATCTTTCCGATATCCATTTAACCACTTGTCTGTACCACCAGGAACTTCGAAAAACACTACTTTAGTCTTCATTAAAACTGCTCCTTTCGAATTAGGTTACATCTCTATTATAAATCGAAAAGTTGAATTTAAAAGGTATAAAATGTAAAAGTTTTGTTGATTTTTTTCTTTATCAAAATAACACGCCCACTCATTTCGAGGAGGCGTGCTACATACGAGTACTTTAATACATTTTGCCAAATGCATCACATCTAAATTCGATTGTAAAGGCTTTTTCATATGTTATATTATTTAAATCGAAAATTCCTTCAATCCGAATACGATACGTTCGACCACCATCTATTAAAGAAGCTTGATAGGATGTTTGCTCCCATGTACCAGAAGAACTTGCTAATTGTGTTGAAATAGCGTCTGCTGCTATAAACAATTGGCGGTCATGATAGGCACTATATTGTGTTTGGAAGTGACCTGTTACTTCAATCTCCTCTAAAATATCAGAAAAGTATATATATGTTGGTTTTGTTACACTTCCATCTCCATTCATGACTGCTTGTTCAGGCGTTGTAGATATAGCGCGGATTTTTTCACGTTCTGTTGCTAAGTGTCCATCGACCATCGATTGAATCCGCTGTTCAAATTCTTTCGGTTCAACCCAATATTCTTCTTTAAACTCATCTATTGGGGATACAGCAATAGATATTCCCACTTTCTTTTCCATCGCTTGTTCTACAATTTTCACATATTGTGCATGATATTGTCGTTTTTGTTCATCCGTCAGAGAAAGTGGTGAATGATTCATTGTTAGTTCATTCGAATTATTTTCTATTACTTGTTCATCAGTAATAGATGATTCACTATTAGAAGCACTCTGTTCCACGGATTGTAAAGTCGGTAATAATAAAATGACGATCAGCATAACGGCTAAAATAGATACCATTATAGGTTTTACTTGAAAGGTAGGAGGAGGAGATGAACGCACACGGTACCGAATCTTTGCTTTTTCTTGCTCTGTTAAATGTAAGGACGTAGGAATAGATTTCTCAAGTTCTTTTTTAATATTCATACTCATAGTGACCCTCCTCCAGCGTTATTTTGACTAATTTTCGTCCTCTTGCTAAACGTGTTTTCACGGTATTCGCGGAACATTTTAACACATCCGCAATCTCGGGAATTGTTAATTCAATATAATAATAGAGCCATATGACTTCACGGTATTTGACAGGCAGCTTATTGACTAATTCCCCAATCGTTTGATTTTGTTCTTTTTGTATGTAGTCCGCTTCAAGACCATCTCGCTTTTTCCACGTTTTAATTTTTTCGGTCATTTCTAGTTTTCTGTAATGCCAGCTTTTTAAATAATTTTGACACTCATTTACTGCAATACGATATAGATACGTTTTAATCGAGGAGCGCCCTTCAAAACGATGAAGGTTTTTATAAAACTTTATAAAGACATCTTGCACAAGATCCTCTGTCTTCTGTATATCTTTTACGTATGTAAATATTAATCGCTTTAAATAATCTCCATGTTGTGCCATCGCTTCATTTAAGTGAACGTCTTTTTCATCCTCGGTCAAAAGATAGCCTCCTCTCTTATAAGGTTAGACAAAGCTGGAAGGTGTTCGGTTTCGCATCCATGCAATAAATTACAAATATTTACTGGTATTTATTTTAACCTCAAGTGATGGCGCTAAATGTAAAACATATTCGCATAACAAAACCCGCAGAGTTTTCACGTCTGCGGGTTGGGAAAACATTATTTATCAGTTGAAACAATGGCGTAGCGTTCCCACTTGCGGCTTTTCCAGCGAAACAGGACAAGGATAGCACGAATCCATTCATCCGTCGCAATGGCTAGCCACACGCCGATAAGCCCTAAATCCATGATGAATACAAATACATAACCGAGCGATAGGCTTATACAAATCATCGAGATAAAACCGATTTTGACAGGGAACCGTGCATCACCAGCAGCACGTAATGCATTGATGACCGTAATATTAATGGTACGGCCTGTTTCAAGCAGTACGCTCAGTAGAAGTACAGAAGCCCCGATCGTAATAATTTCTTCATTCGTTGTAAAGACGCGCATAAGTGGTTCACGGAAAATCGTCACAATCGCGACCATGACGAATGTGAAGAGCAGCGCGGTTTTGACACTAAACCACACACGTTTGTAGGCGATGTCTTGCTCACCAGCACCGACATGACGCCCAATCAAAATGGCTGTCCCCATCCCAATGGCCATTGCAAACAAATACGTAAACATGGAAATGTTCATGGCATACTGTCTGGCGGCAAGTGCCGTCGCGCCTAAATACGTGACATAGTAGAGGAACACAATTTGACAAGTTTGATACAGTACTTGCTCGAGTGCCGATGGAATACCAATTTGTAAGATTTTCTTCATATAATTTTTGGAAAAAGTATAGTAGTAGCGTAGTTCAATTGTGACATCGAGTGCTTGGTACAGCAACCAGAAGAAAACGATCGCAGCTAATGCACGGCTAATCACAGACGAAATCGCCGCTCCTTCTACACCGAGTGCCGGTGCCCCGAAATGACCGAAAATCAAAAGATAGTTCAACACAACATGTAGCACATTCATACCGAGTGACACGTACATCGTCTGCTTTGTCCAGCCTTGCACGCGGATAATCGACGCAAGCGAGGTAATGAGCGCTTGGAAGAAAATAAAGCCCCCAACAATTGCTAAATAATTTTGGGCAAAAACAAGGACATCGCCTTCTAAGTTCATAAACGTCATAATGTGACTAGAAAATACGATAAATAATAGGCTAATCGCTAAGCCAACGAAAAAGTTTAACGTCACAGAAAGGGCAGAAATTTTGGCCGCTTCTAGTTCCCGTTTAGAGCCCAGATATTGTGACACAACGATCGAAGCACCTGTGCCGACCACCCCAAGAATAAGAATCGATATTTGGATATATTGATTGGCCGCGCCGACCCCTGCCACTGCATCATCTGACACAGCGCTTAACATAAATGTATCGGCAAGCCCCATTAACATAAATAAAAATAACTCGAGAAAAATCGGCCAAGTTAATTTAAATAAACTTAGCTCTTTTGGATTGCTCATAAAACACCTCATTAACTTCAATATGCAAAACATGGAGTAGCTTAACATACTATTGGAGAGGTGTGTTATTAAATATTTCGGAAAACGAAAAGATTGAAATGTCTGAATTGATACAACTATTCTCTAGCAAGTACACGTTGTAGTTCCGCATGAAGGCCCATGCTGTGCAAAAGTTCGATGATAATCTGCAGCACCGCTTCGTCATAGTTTGGAGCCACGACATAGCGGTAATGCGCATCCCGAATAAAAGCGAGTTTTTCTAAGTGGCTTGCTTGTTTTAAGAAATCTTGCATTCGTTGAAGCTCTTGCTCATGTAATGAATGATGATCATCAAATGCGTAGCTTTGACCTTCCGCTAAAGCATTTTCTCCTATAACTCCTAAACCATCTAAAGTGGACAGAGATTGTCTGTTTTTTCGTTCGATTTGTACCTTTTGGAAGTAAGGAATTACTTGTTCTTGCTGTGTGCCGAATGTTGCTTGAAAACGTGTAAACACAGCTTGTCTCTTCTTTGCCCAGTCAATCGGTGTATCTTTGTAAAATTCCTCGATGTGCGCCTGGATCTGTGTTGCATCATCATATGACCAAAAATCATCTAGCATTTCAACATGGGGGACAGAGGATGCCAAATTGAAAAACTGCCCAATATTTTGCGCCATATATTTAATAGGTGGATCATTTGTAGGACTAACACAAACAATCGGCGCATCTTGTAAATTCTTCGTTAAACCAAAATCAGTTAAAAAGCCAAAATGAATGCCAGCCCCACCTGTATGAGCAAAGGGAATTAAATCTGGCGGGGTGATAGGGTAAGTAAACCAATCATGAAGCGGTTGTGATCCAATCATTTCTAAAGATAGATCTTCCCGATTCAGTGCCTGTTCAAGCGCATGTAACTGGTGAATTTCTTTTGGTACTTCATAAGAACCGTAAATTTGTTTATATGGATGAGCCATTGTCATCTTCACTCCTCTTTATGATTATAAATATTATACAATAAATGAAATGATTTACTTATTGGTGGTTGGAGTGTTGTGACCGATTGTTAGCTACATGAACTTGTTTTCTCAAGGGGCATGATTAGCTCATGGAAAAACATTGGAACTATTTGGGCGCTTTACACGTATGGATTAAGTAAGTGGCGATGCATGTGATAATTGAAATAATAGTAACGTTGTGATGGATATAGTGACGTGGCGTTTTCATTTGTTGGCTACTATCATTAAGCAGAGTGAAGCTATAACAAACAAGCGTGTGTCACGAGAGGGAGCAGTGTACGGTTGTTATGTTTAGATTTGTTATATGCACATGTTTCATTCCAACTGCTTTTGTCGCAGCACTTTTTCTACGTGCCAAAATAAAAGACATTCAACAAAATGAGGGGGAATTGGATGATTAAAGTACAGGGGCAGTATACAGATTCGATTATTTATACAAATAACCCGCAAGAGGTAGCCATTCAGCAAATTGAGGAGCTCGTCAATCAGTCCTTTATGACGGGGACAAAAGTGCGGATTATGCCAGACTATCATGCGGGGAAAGGCTGTGTGATTGGGACAACGATTGCGCTAAACGGGCGGGTTGTACCCAATTTAGTGGGGGTCGATGTAGGGTGCGGTGTATTGGTCGCAGAGATTGGTACGGGTGAAATGGACTTTAATCAGTTGGATCAAGTCATTCGACAATTCGTCCCGAGCGGCAACGACATTCACGATGACACAAGTAACGCTCGTATGACCGAACAATTCGCCAATGATTTATTTGTGACAACCGGTCTACACAATGCGTATACGAATCGTTCACTTGGTACGCTTGGAGGCGGGAACCATTTTATCGAGGTGGCAAAAGATGAGGCAGGTGTGCATTATGTATTGATTCATACAGGGTCGCGTTATGTTGGGGCAAAGGTAGCAAACTGGCATCAAAAACGTGCATATGAATCACTTCAACGGGTAGATTTAACAGAAAAAATAGAAGCGTTAAAAGAAGCGGGGCGTCACCAAGAAATTCAGCCAATGATCGCCGCGTTTAAAAAGGAAAACCCGGTAGTCCCGAAAGAGTTAGCGTATCTTGAGGGGGCGCTATTTGATGATTATATTGCGGATATGAAGCTCGCACAGCAGTTTGCCCACGAAAATCGCCAGACGATTGCACGCATTATCGCCGAGCATATGAAGTGGGAGTATGGTACACAATTTGACTCGGTACACAATTATATCGATTTAGATGCGATGATTTTACGTAAGGGCGCGGTTCGAGCAGCGGCAGGGGAGCAGCTTGTCATTCCGATGAATATGCGCGACGGTTCACTCATTTGTATCGGGAAAGGGAATGCCGATTGGAACGAGTCAGCCCCACACGGTGCAGGGCGTATTTATTCACGCACCGCGGCCATGAAAAATTTATCAATGGCGGACTTTAAAGAAACGATGAGTGGGATTTGGACAACATCCGTTTCGGAGGAGACACTAGATGAAGCTCCTATGGCCTATAAACCGATGGCGGAAATTGTGGAGCAAATTGGCGATACGGTCGATATTCAGAAACAAATTGTCCCGGTTTATAATTTTAAAGCAAGCGACAAATGGACAGGGCGCAAATAAAAAAATAACGTCTAATAAACCATATGAAACAACTTCTCTCGTAGAAATGAAAGAAGTTGTTGTTTTTTTGCTTTATATTACGTATAAATATCTTTTTTTTGCATGAAGATGAAACGTTTTTTGGTAAAATAGGTAGATGAGTTGGGTTTATTCTTTACAGAAGTTCGTGATGTCTCTATTTGAACACGATATTTTAAGTGGACTCATGCGGAACAGGCAGTCAATACAAAATACTTTTGTGAAAATTTAATTCAATAGAGATAGAGAAAGTTTGGAGGAATTTTACATGAGGATATTTATACCTGTCATTAAGTTTTTAAATGGAATGAAGTATAGTAAAAAGTTTTTATTAATAGGTAGCATTTTAATTATTTCATTAGTATTTTTCGCTATAAAATATAATAGTGAACTGAACGAGAACTTTAAAAATGCAGAAAGGCGAAATGAAGGGGCAGCCTATAATTCTATTTTAAAAGATATACTGTACAATATGCAGCTAATGCGCGGAATGAGCGTGACTTTACATAATGGGGACACGTCAGTAGAAAGTAAACTACAGGAAACATCTCAACGTGTAGATGAATCATTAGATAAACTGAAACAATTGGAAGGACAAACAAAATACCCATTACATATTACAAAGGAAATCACAAAGCTAGAGCAAGATTGGCAGACTGTGAAAGGGAAACAATGGAGTAATGGTAAAGAAATTATAATGGGGTATTCCCCTATAACCAATTCCATTTTAAATATGATGCGGATGGTTAGCAATCAATCAAAACTGTTATTGGCTGATAACCAAGAAATGTTTAACTTAACCTATAATATAGCTATTACCATTCCCCAATTAACAGAGGATTTAGGGATGCTACGTGCATCTGGCATCAGTTTAATTGAAGCAGAAACATTTACAACCGAACAAAAAAATAATGTATATAGTTTATATTACCCGATATTCAAAAACTTAGATTCTTTACAGAAAGCGTTAGACATTGTTTTTGTCAATGAAGCGTTTAAAGGAGAGTTGGAAGCGCCTTATCATGAATTTGAACAAAAAGCAGAGGCATTTTTAACGCTAGCTAATCAGATGAATGAAGCAGGTTTGACCGATGAAGTAAAAGCAAATTATTATACAGTTGCGACGGAAGCGATTGATGCTGCATTTGCTTTATATGATGCAAGTATGACAACGATGGTCGATTCTACGGTGGCAGAAAAAGAGGCCAGTTCCCGCACAACGATTACTGTATTTATTAGCTTAATCATTGTGACGCTAGTATCGCTATACATATTTATAGGTTTATATCTTTCGATTCGACATGCAGTACAGCAGTTAGATGTGGCAACGAAAAATGTAGCGAATGGTGACTTAACGACAGTGGTTTCATTGCAGACAAAAGATGAACTAAATGATGTGGAAACGTCGTTCAATCAAATGGTTGCGAGCTTAAATCATCTTGTAACAGAAATTTCGTCGAACGCCCAAGTGTTAGCAGCTTCCAGTGAACAGTTAAATGCAAGTGCAGAGGAAACGACTGCGGCGACAGAGCATGTAGCCAAATCTGTTGAGCAAATGACAAGTGATTCCGAAAAGCAGACGGCGGGTGTAACAGAAGCGAATGAAGCATTTGATACGATGTCGATCGGCATTGAACGAATGGCGGAGAATAGTAACCGCGTATCGGATTTAACACGCGTAGCGACAGAACAAGCGCAATACGGAAATGAAGCGGTAAATAAAACGATGAATCAGATGAAAACGATTCAGCACACAGTAGAACAATCGAGCGAAATGATTCGAGGATTAAATACCCATTCACAAGAAATTGGTCATATTTTAAACGTCATTACAGACATTTCAGATCAAACGAACCTACTCGCATTAAATGCAGCGATTGAAGCGGCTCGTGCAGGTGAGGCAGGGAAGGGCTTTGCTGTGGTAGCGGATGAAGTACGAAAATTAGCGGAACAATCTGCCAAGTCCGCTACGCAAATTGCGACACTCATTCAAACGATTCAAAAGGATACAGGAAATGCCGTTATGTCTATGGACAAAGTAAACGAAGATGTTCACGTAGGTCTTGAAATAACAGAAGAAACGGCTAGTAAATTTATTCATATTGCACAAAGTATGCAAACATTAAATCCAGAGATGGAGGCAATTGCAGCAACCATTCATGAGTTCTCGGCACAAACCCAACAAATTGTCGCGGCCATGAATGAAATTATGGTAGCATCTCAAAATAATTTACAAGTAACAGAGGAAGTATCAGCGACAACAGAAGAACAGCTATCCGCGATGGAGGAAATCTCAACATCTGCCGAATCCCTTGCTTCTATGGCTGAAACATTACAAAGCCTCGTCACGAAATTTAAATTATAATCATTCAATCCGAATCCTTTGCATATGAAAAGGATTCGGGTTTTTTGTTGGTTAGACAGTACAAAAAATGAATGCTATCTCTAAAAAGTTTGTCTAAATTATGAATTCGTACTATATAGGGTATGAAAAATTGCTTACATCATAGAAAACTTTTTTGATATAGTAACAAACAGATCAGTTGATGCGTTAGCGATTATACAGGTAACAAAAGGGCTTAGCGTTGATGGGTGAACTATGATCAATCAACAATAGAAGCTTTATGTTATAGCATTAATACATCAATAAAAGTCTGAAAATTCTGTTTATTGGAAGGGGATTTATAAGTGAATAAGGAAATTAAAACAGGCCCTATTATGACGGCACTGCTAGTAGCGGGCTTTGTCGGTCTGTTTAGTGAAACGGCATTAAATATCGCACTAGGTGAATTAAGCCATATTTTTGCCGTGGAGGCGACAACAGTCCAGTGGCTAGCAACGGGCTACTTTTTAACGCTCGGTATTTTAGTGCCAGTCACAGGGATTTTCATGCAAAAGTTTACGACACGCCAAATGTTTATGGCGTCTTTATTTTTTTCAATCATTGGTACGGTACTCGCAGCGTTAGCACCAACATTTAGTATTTTACTGACAGCTCGCGTCATTCAAGCAATTGGCTTAGCGATTATTTTACCACTGACGCAAAATGTGATTTTCACCATTTTCCCGCCGAATAAACGCGGTGGTGCCATGGGGGTTATGGGCTTAGTCATTTTAGCTGGCCCAGCATTAGGTCCAACATTAGCAGGACTGATTTTAGATACTCTTTCTTGGCACTGGATCTTCTGGTTTACTATTCCATTCTTATTATTTTCATGCATCATCGGTTATGTGTATATACCGAATGTGAACGAAATCCGACAGGTATCTATTGATACGTTATCCGTTGTATTATCGACAATCGGTTTCGGTGGTGTGGTATATGGTGTGAGTGTTGGAGGAGAATTCGGCTGGACAAGTCTAACAGTAATTTCTATTATTTTGATTGGTCTAGTAGCGCTTATGCTGTTTACAGTCCGTCAAATAAAAATGGAACAACCAATGCTGAATTTAAAGGTCTTTCAATACCCATTATTCACACTAGGGTTAGCCATGAACGTCATTACGTTTTTAAATATGTTATCGATGCTCGTGCTGTTGCCCATGTATATGCAAATGGCGTTGCTACTTACTGCATTTGTTTCAGGGTTAATTCTACTACCAGGTAGCTTACTCAACTGTCTTTTAGCCCCAACGATTGGTCGTCTATTTGATAAATACGGTCCGCGTGCTGTCATTACACCAGGTACTATTTTAGTAGCGCTTGGCTACATTTTATATGCGCAGTACGGTGCGGAAACGACTTTATGGCTAGTGGCGCTCACACATATTGTCATGATGCTAGGGATTGGGATGGTGCTTGCATCCGTGCAAACAAACACACTGAACGCACTTCCACGCCAGTACTATGCAGACGGAATCGCCATTACGCAAACATCTCAGCAAGTATCAGGGGCCATTGGGATTGGTGTCATGGTGTCACTATTCGCAGCAAAACAAAATCGTTATTTAGAAACGGTGGCACAAGATCTACCATTAGCAGCAGCGGCTGGTACATCATTTGTTTTTTACATTAGCTTAGTGTTGGCAGTAGTGAACATGGGTCTATCGTTATTGCTAAAAAAGCCTCACCAGATGAAATCCTGATAAAAATCGAGCAACTCATTCATGAGTATAGGTGATTTTGTCACAAAAGTAACAATTATTAAAGAAAAGTAGACAACGCCGATCACGTTGCCTACTTTTCTTTTTAGCTCTTATTATTTTTTGATAAACATTTGTGTCCAGTAGTGACCATCTGTTACATAGCCAATACCGATATGCGTATAGCTTGTGTTCATAATATTCGCGCGGTGACCTGGGCTATTCATCCAATCATTTACTACTTGCGTTGCAGATGTTTGGCCTTTCGCAATGTTTTCACCTGCTGATTTATAAGAAATACCAAATTGTTTCATCATATCAAATGGTGAACCGTATGTTGGGCTTGTGTGACTGAAGTAGTTTTTGTCGTGCATATCTTGTGATTTGTATTTAGCGACACGTGATAATTCCCAATCCATTGAAAGTGGCGCTAATCCTTCTTTCGCACGTTCTACATTCACAAGGTGTAAGACTTCTTCCTCTACACTCGCTTGTTCGTTTTCAGCAATAATGATCTTTTGACCTGGGTAAATGACATCTGGATTTGCTAAATTGCTATTTAATGAGATTAACTCAGAAATTCCTACTTGATTTTTAGATGCGATTTTCCAAAGTGTATCGCCTTGTACTACTGTATATGTTGAAGTGGCCGCTGATGCGGACATCGGTAATACGATGGACATTGATAGTGCAGCTGTCATGATGATTTTTTTTAACATGTTGTTCATCCTTTCTGCTTTCGTATGAACCTATCATAATCGCTTTTTTGAGATAGTTCATTACTGAAATTATGGAAGGATCTTTACGAGAGTATTACATTTGTAATAATATCCGAGTAATTTACTCGTATAACAACATTCGCACTGAAATATTTCTGTCACATAGCTTAAAATAGGAAAATATTACACTATTTTTATTGTTATATTGTATTTTTTTAACTTTAAAATGGACTTCTATATAGATTATCTTAAAACTGCGGACAGTTAGCAGTGTTAAAAGCGATGGTATACGAGCAAAACGTCGTTGCATTCGGTCTAAACCTTGCCGTATCCGAGCAAAAGCCTGCGATGAACGGTCTAAAAGCTACCGCATCTGAGCAAAACACGACCGTTATGCAGGAACATTAAAAATAGCATTAGCTTGAAAAGAGCTAATGCTACTTTAAGTTAACTTACGGCAAATTACTTTCTACATGGTGACGCTTCTCCTGAATACTCATCACACCGATGAGACCGATGACAGAAAACAGAACAGGTGTGATGAATCCGTAATAATAGCCATCCATAATACTGCTGGAAGACTGAAAATAATCGAGGACATAACCAAAAATGAGGGGGAGCAATACGGCACTAAGGAAGCCCCCTGTATTGGCAAATCCAGACACAATGCCCGAATCGATCATCGGAAACGATTGACGAACGGCCGCAAACGTTAAAGCACTTGCCCCGTATCCAAAGCCAATGATAAAGAACAGTAGGATGAGCAAGAAAAAGGGCGGCTGCCCATGAAATAAAAGAAAGAGCGCCCAGCTTGATAAAATCATGACATGAACGACAACATAAGGTCGTTTAATCCTATCTAACCGACCAGAAATCCAACTCATTAAAGGCGCCCCAATGAGTGCCCCGATGAGACCAATCATAATGAGCTGACTCGCATCGGCCCGTGTCATGCCATACATCGTCATCCCGTACGGTACGGCCCATGAACTGATAAAGCCAACATACGCACCGACAACCCCAAAGTGACAAAAAAATAAAGCCCATGCTTGCCGATTGGAAAAGATTCTTCGTAGTAAAACGGATATTCTTTCATGTGGCACGTTATTTTTTAGGGATACCGATTCGTTCACAAAGAGCTGTTGCGGTTTTTTGACGAGTACAAAGTAAAGGACAATGCCACAGAAACATAATAGTAGCCCCGCTGAAAAAAAGGCACCGCGCCAACCAAGTAGGTCAATCCATGCAGAGAAGGGGACGGTCGCTAGCAGAAACCCAAGACTCCCGGTCATGCCTGCTACGCCAATTAACCGTACAAATTCCTTAGCACTAAACCATTGGCCCAAGATAAGCACCATATTGACCCAAATGGTCGCATCCCCGATTCCTGTTAGGATACGAGCGAAAAAGAGCACAAATTCATGTGTGCCCATACTATAAATGAGCGTCCCGATCCCTGTTAGTGTCGCCCCGACGATGAGAAAAAAATTAGGCCCAAACCGATCAGCTAAAATCCCCATCGGCACTTGTAAACTTGTATAGACGAAAAACTGAATACTTGTTAGTAAGCCAATCGTTGCTGCAGTGACCTGAAAATCTCGCATTACCTGGTCTGTAATTAATCCAGGAGCCGTTCGCTGGCTCGCCATTAATAAATACGTAAATAGGACAGTCGCAAAGACCACCCACCGAAACTTGCTCTGTTGTTTGTCCAATCGTTTTACCTCTGTTCGCTTTTACTCTATATATATGAAGTTTCTCTAAAGGTATAAACCCATTTTTCAAAAGTATTGCAGTGCGCTTATTCATATTTCACGCCAGCTAACTATGTTATAGTAAGCATAGCAGACATAAAGGAGTAGGAACAATGGCAAAAAGTTTAGTATTAGCAGAAAAGCCTTCAGTCGCTCGCGATATTGCGAACGTGTTGAAGTGCAATAAAAAAGGCAATGGATTTTTAGAAGGGGACAAATATATTGTCACATGGGCGCTTGGTCATTTAGTGACACTTGCTGACCCAGAAAGCTACGATGTGAAATATAAATCGTGGAATTTAGAAGACTTACCGATGCTACCAGAACGTTTAAAGCTAACGGTTATCAAGCAATCGGGTAAGCAATTTAATGCCGTAAAATCACAATTAAACCGTGGCGATGTGAATGAAATTATTATGGCAACCGATGCAGGGCGTGAAGGGGAACTAGTCGCACGCTGGATCATTGCGAAAGCGAAAGTGAATAAGCCCATTCAACGACTATGGATTTCGTCTGTCACAGATAAAGCCATTAAAGAAGGATTTGCGAATTTAAAACCGGGGAAAGCGTATGAAAACCTATATCATGCAGCGGTCGCGCGTTCAGAGGCGGATTGGTATATTGGACTCAATGCGACACGTGCGCTCACAACGCGTTTTAATGCACAGCTGAATTGTGGACGTGTTCAATTGTATACTGTCAATAGCATGGGCGAAATTTGTTAATCTAGATTTTATCTAGGTTGTATGAATTTCGCCTATTTTTATTTGGGTGAAATAAAAATACTGAATATTATAACGACCTATTGTTTACTACAATTTAATTTTCTTTTATATTTAATGCAAAAAGAAGGAAGGGTAATTATGGAAGATAAATGTATTTATTGTAATAGTACTAATGTTTCGATTTCGGATATCATCCCTAAAAGTTTAACAAATGCTAAAATCACTAAGAAAAATGTATGTATAATTGAGCATAATAATAAATTTGGCGAAACTTTTGAATCAGACGTTATTAATGGGATAAGTTCTTTAAGAGATTATCTAGATATAAAGAGAAAAAAGGGGAACTATCCTGGAACAAAAATTCAACTAAGAGTGGATGACCGTATTACATATAAGAAAAATTACACAAAATATACAGATCCTATGCCTAATTATTTGAAACAAAGTGATAAAAAAATTGATTTAGCTAAAGAGATTAAGTTGTATTTCTCTATAAATACCAATAGTTTTATAAGTTTATCTTCAAAACGCTTAATCGCTAAAATGGCTTATGAATGGTATTGTATGAACAATTCAATTAACGGATATCATATATTATTTGAAAAAATTGTTCATTTTATTTGTACTGGTGAAGGAGAAGAAATTGTATCGTATGTAAAAAGCGAAGATTTATATGATTTTATTGAAAAAGATTTTTTGACTGGTAGTCATGTTTTTTTATGTTATGTTGCACCAAATCAATCTGTAAATGTATTAGTTAGTTTTTTTGGTATATGTATTTATAATGTTCAAATACTTGAACATTACAGATTGTCGACAAAAGGCCTTCAGAATGGTCTCATTCTGAAGGCCTTTTGTATTTTTGTGGAGATGAAAACCCCCTGCTATGCAGGGGGTTCCGGAAAGCTTTTAGCTATGGACAAAAAAAATACTCCA